>NZ_JBFUGE010000282.1:0-7797 GCF_056403075.1 Ideonella sp. P3_A4
GGTAAAGCCAGTCGGTGCGCGGGTTGCCGATGCAGTAGAGGTAGCCGACCGGCACGTGGATCCACGGGTGCCGGTCGCGGCCGCCGGCTTCGATCAGCAGCGTGCGGTGGTGGCGGTCCTGCGTCAGYCGGTTGCACATCAGCGCACCGGCCGTGCCACCACCTATCACGATGTAGTCGAACGTGGTGTCGTTCGCTCCCCTTCCCTGCACCGATGGCACCTGCGTCACTTGCCGGCCACCTCGCGGGTCCAGTTCTGGTTGTTGCCGCCGTTGCACGGGTAGGTGATCAGCTCGACCTCTTCCTGGTTCGACGAGCCGGGCACGTCCATGCACGCGCCGGTGGACCGGCTGCGCAAGGTCGAGCCGACCAGCGACCACTGCGTGGCGGCGCCCGAGTTGCACGCCATCTGCACGAGCGAGCGGATCGGCGACGTCGTCACCGGCCCTTCCGCCAGACACAGCCCGCTGTGCTTGACCACGAACTGCAGGTAGCCGTCGACGTTGTTCACCGAGAACACCTCGTTGTCGGCCGTGCCGCAGCGGTACTGGATCGCCTTGGCACCGCTGTCGGTCAAACGCTTCGCGATGTTGACGCACAGGTTGCTCTGGTTCGAGTGAATTCGCTGCAGAGCGCCGGTGGCGTCCAGAGAGCGCACGTAAGCGGCCAGCGCCTGCTGGTCATCCAACGACAGCGCACCACTGTTCCCATGCCCGAACGCGAACAACTTCTCCAGCGTCGCCACCTGGCCGTTGTGGAAGTAGCTCGGTGCCGACCAGGTGCCGAACAGCGTCGGCGTGTCGAAGCCCACCCCCGGCAGCGGCTTGCCATTGCCCTGGCCAGACGAAGGCTGGATCGTGCCCACGTCGTGGCGCAGGCCGTCCTGCATCGTGTTGCCGCTGTGGCAAGTGACGCATTGGGCCGTGGCGAACACATCCTTGCCTCGCAAGGCCTTGGCGGTCATCGTGCCATCGGCATTGCGCGCCGGGCTGCGGGCATAGCGTGACAGCGAGGTGACGTAGACCGCCAGGTCATCCAGCGCCGGACTCTTGCCGGCCTTTGGCGGCCCGAGTGTGTCCGACGTGGCCGCGAAGTCGGCATTGCTCATGAAGCCTGTGCCGCCAAAGGCATTGCGGATGTCGTTCTCGAAGTCCTGGATCTCGTCGAAGTTGGCGGTCCAGTGCACGCGGCCCTGGCCGGTGCCTTGGTGGCCCAGCAGGTTGATGGTGCGGCGCAGCCCCTCGCCACGCTGGGTGAAGTCCCACACCATGCCGTCGTCGCCGCCATCGGCGTGGCAGCTGGCGCACGACATGTAGTTGTCGCGGCTCATGCGCCGGTCACCAGCGTTGTAGAAGAGCTGCTTGCCGCGCAAGGTTGCGGCCGTCATCGTCTCTTGCGCCACGGTGGGCACCGAACGCACGAAGTTCGCCGCCCCGCTCTCACCCGACAGCACCGCTGCCACGTCGTGCACCGACACCGTCCGCTCGAGGAAGTTGTTGACGAACAGCCGCTTGCGAGCCGCGTCGAGGTACAGCCCATGCGGCGCGCGGCCGACATCGGTGATCTCGCCGCGAACAGCGCGGGTGTACGCGTCGACGATCGCGACGCGGTTGCCTTCCATCTGCGCGACGAAGATGTAGTCGCCATTCGGCGCGAAAAGCGCAGCGCGAGCCGGCGCGCGGTCGTCGAAATCGAGCTGCTCGGCAGACACCTCCTTCGCGGTCGTCAGGTCCACCTGCGACAGGATGGAGCGCACGGTGCGGTCATGCTCCAGGTTCTGGCCGTCACGATAGCGGCCGCGCAGGATGTTGTCTTTCTTCGATGGCAAGGCTGCTCGCTTGCCATCGGGCGAGATCACCACCTGGCTCAGGTAGTTCGGCACGCCACGGGCACGGCTTTCGTCGTCCACCGTGGTGGTGTCGACCTTGAGGGCGACAGTCGTGTTGTTCGTCAGGTCGAGCAGGTTGACCTTGAACAGCTGGCCGCCGCTGGCCATCGATTTGAAGCGCGTGACATAGGCCGCTTGCGAATCGGCGGCCACGGCGATGCCGCGCACCGTGCCCTTCAACACCAGGCTGCCGGTGGCGGCGCCACTGGTGGGGTCGAAGCTCTGCAGCGTCGACTTGCTTTCCAGCGTCAGCAGGCCCTTGGTGCGATCGGGTGTGAACACGACGCCGTATGGCCCGCTGCCGTAGGGCAGCGACAGCGAGGCAGAGACGCTGCCGTCGGCCGCGTTCAGCGCGACCAGCTTGTCTTCGTCCTGCACGGTGACCCAGATGCGGCCGTCCGGCCCGACAGCCAGCGTGCGCGGCTCGCTGCCGACGCGCACCTCCCATCGCTTGGCCAAGCTCTGAGCGTCGAGCGCCGTGACGGTGCCGCTGTCGGGGTTCACGCTGTACACCGAGTTCGCGTCGCCGGTGATGTTGGTCGTGTTCGTCGGCGCCACGGCCGTCACCGGCACGATCACCGTCAGCTGGAAGGTGTAGTAGGTCTCTTGCCCATTGGCGTTGCGCACCGTCAGCGTCACGCTGTAGTGGCCCGCCTTGGTGTAGGTGTGCGTGCTGCGCGGCTGGCTCGAGAAAGCCGAGCGTGAGCCGTCACCGAAGTTCCAGCTGTACTGCGCCGAGCCGCCGAGCACCGTGGGGTTGAACACCACCTGGCCGTTGACCTGCGCCGGCCCATCGCCGAGGCCTGGGTCGCCGACAACCGGCAGCGAGCGCAGCGCGGCCACGTCGCTGTCGCCCAGCACGCGGCCGAAAACGCGCACATCGGCCAGCGTGCCGCGGAAGAAGTCGCTGTTGCCCTGGACCTGGCCGAGTGTCTGGAAGCGGTTCTTCAGGCCCAGCGCACCGGTGCGCCCGGTCGACGAGGTCTTCACGCCGTCCACGTACATCGCCTGCGCGCCGGAGGCAGCGTCGCGCGTCATCACCACGTGGTGCCACTGCCCATCGTTGAGGGCGTTGGTCGACTTGGTGCCGGGGTTTCCGTTGCCGGCGTCGCCGACCGAGAGGTTCAGCCGGCCGGTGTTGTCGAACCAGCCCCAGAAGACGTCGTCCGCGCCGCCCGACTGGTCGCGCCCGAAGATGCCTGGCGCCGTCCACGGCACGTTGGTGCCCACCTGGTTGGTCTTGAGGTAGAGGCTGACCGAGGCCGTGCCGGCCAGCACCGAGGCGACCGAATCGTCCTTCAGCGCGACACCGCTGCTGCGCGTCGCGAAGTTCAGGCCGATGCTTTCGAACGCATCGTTCGGCGTGGGCGTGCCGTCGTCCTGGCCGATCGGGTCGTCCAGCGTGCTGGCCAGGCTCCAGTGGTGCGCCAGCGCGATGTCGAGCGAATTGCCGGTCGCAAAGGTCGCGTGGTAGTCGGTGCCGATGGCGTTGCCGGCATAGTCTTTCAAGCCGCCGGCGGGCAGGTAGACCTCGTAGGTCGTGTCAGGTTGCAGCGGCTGGCTGGGCGAGAAGTTGACGATGCCCAGCTGCACGCTGTAGGTGCCGGCCAGCGTATTGCCGCCGACCGGCCGCACGATGAAGGTGCCGCTGTTCACGCTCTCGGGCAGGATGCTGTCGCTCAGCGCCAGGCCGATGCGAGAGGTCAACGCCTGCTGGTGCGCACCATCGGCCGGTGATACCTGCTTGACGATCGGCTTGGTTGCGTCGGGTGCCATGGCATGCACGATGAAGCCGCTGCCGGTGCCATGGTCGTTGCCCACGAACACGAGGTTGCCGAACGGCGCCACCTGCCCGTGGTCAGAGTGTTCTTCGTTGGGGTCACCGGGTGGGAACAACTGCCCCTGCCCGACCTCGACGTGCTGCATAGCGTTGCTCACGTCGACCTTGTGGACCTTGAACTGCGCCCCCGAGAAAACGTATTGGTCTTGCGTGCCGCAATACAGCTGCTCGTCGATCACCAGGCGGTTGTCGTTGGCGACGAAACGGCTGCGGTCCGAAAGGTCGAAGCCGGTCAGCTTGCCGCCCGTGCCGCGCACCGACGCATACAGCTTCACGCCATCGAAGCAGGTGGCGTAGTAGAAGGGGTTCGATCCCAGCGTGTCCAGCACCTTCGGGTTGAGCGGGTCCGAAATGTCCAGGCTCGCGAACCCGTCGGTGCTTTCCATCGACGTCAGCACCATGTGGTTGCCCATCGTGAAGATGGGCCCGATGCGGAAACCGCCGAGCTCGCCGGTGGGCACCGGGTTGGGCTTGCCGGCGCCGCGATTGGCCAGCACGGCATTGGCCGGGTCTCGCGCGTCCACGATGTAGATGCCGTCGTTGGCCGACGCCACGTAGAGGTACGGTGCCTGCCACCACAGCTGCCAGCTCACGTTGGAGTAGTCGCCTCGGTCGACAGTGGGCAGGCGCACCTTCTTCACCTGCTTGATGTCGTTGATGTCGGTGAAGTCCCAGAACTCCACGCCCTTCGTGCTCTGGATCGCCGCGTAGACCTTGCCGCCGATGGTGGCGGTGCCGATCGAGTGCGCTTCGCGGAACTCCGAAGTGCGCCCTTCCGGCTCGTAGATCCGCTTGACCAGCTTGATCGACCGCGGGTTGGAGACGTCGTACAGCAGGAAACCGCCGGGGCCGTCACCGCTGTCCGGCGCGAAGACCGTCAGGAAGTAGCCGTTGAGCATGATGCCCACGTTGGTGCCGTAATCCTTGCGGCCCGGATAGGTCGGCGGCACGCCCTGGTCGTCGCGCCGGATCAGGGACACGGCCGTGAACAGCTCGGACTGGTTGTAGCTGAGGTTGCCGAGGCCGGGGCCGCCTGCTGGCAGCAACGGTGCTTTTGGTTGGGCCCCGATCGCCACGCCCAGTTCGCGCAGCGTGGTCGTCAGGATCTGGCTGGTGACAGCGGCATGGCTGACCAGCGCGGCCACGATCAGCCCCAGCACCACAAAGACAGGCTTGAGTTTTAGCACCGAAGTTCTCCTCGTTCGAAGCCGGGCGAGCACTGCCGCCGACCTTCTGGTCGTCATGGAACACTCAACGGGGAGAAAGCCCCCTCCCCTTGGGCTGAGCGCCGCGTTGGCGGCGTCGCTTAAGCTGCGTTCTCGCGCCCTTCACGGGCTGCGGCGGACGTTTGGTACAGATCCCACGCGGCCTCGGCACTCGCACCGCGATGCACCATCGCCATCAGCGCCTTCACGACGGCTGATGGGTCAGGATGCTGGTAGACGTTGCGGCCGTAAACCATGCCAACGGCGCCCTGGTCGAGCAGCACGCGCGACTTGGCGAACACCTGCCGCAGGTCTTCTTTGCCACCACCACGCACGAGCACCGGGCAGCGCGCCGCCTGTACGACGCGGTGGAACTCGGCCGGATCGGCAGTTGGGTCGGCCTTGACGATGTCGGCGCCCATCTCGCGCGCCAGCCTCACCAGCGTGACGATCTTGTCCGCATCGCCGTCGACCATGTAGCCGCCACGCTGGCTGTTCGGTGCCATCACCAGCGGCTCGATCATCAGCGGCATGCCGTAGCGGTCGCAGTCGGCCCGCACGCGTGCGATGTTGGTCACGCACTGGCGAAACAGATCGGGTTCGTCGGGCAGCATGAACAGGTTGACCACGACGCAGGCAGCGTCGAGCTGCACCGCCGGCAGCACCGGGTCCTTCTCGTTCTGCAGCACCGCCCACATCACGCGGTGCGCCACCGCGTTGTAGGGGTTGCCCATGTCCAGCCGCATCACGAGCGCCGGTCTCTCGCGGCCGGCACGATGCTGCAGCAGGTCGGCTTGGCCGTAGTTGAGCTGGATCGCGTCAGGCCCGGCGGCCACCAGCTGGTTCATCACCTGCTTCATGTCTTCGAGCCCGGACAGGAAGCTCGGCTCGTTGCAGACCCCATGGTCCACCGCGATGTCGAGGCAACGCCCGTCTCGCAGCAGGCGGTTCAGGCGCGGTTGTTTTCTCTCTGACATGCCTTTGGGCTCCTTGATCTTGTCGATGTGCTGTCGGGTCACCAGTTCGTCACCGCAGTCAGGTGACGATCGGCGGCGCGCTCGATCAGCGTCAGGTCGTCTGAGCCGAGTTCAATGCGTTGCGCTCCGGCGTTGTCGACTGCTTGTGCTGCCGTGCGCGCACCGCACAAGGCCACCGTCACGCGGTCGTTCATGGTGGTCCAGGCGACCATCAACTGCGCGAACGAGCACTGCAGGCGAGCGCGCAGCGGCTCGATCTCGGCGAAGAACGCGTTGAAGCGCTGCCGGTTCTCGTTGGAAAAGYGCGGGTTGTCCTGGCGCTGGTCGTCGCCGGCGAAGCGGCGCTGCAGGCTGATCGGGCCGGCGAGCGAGCCCAGCGCCAGCGACGAGTAGCCAAGCACCGCGATGTCGTGCTGCCGGCACAGCGGCAGCAGCGTCGATTCGATCTCACGGTCGATCAGGCTGTAGCGCTCCTGGATCGCGTCGACCGGGCCGTGCTTCAGGTACTCGGTCAGCGTCGGCGCATCGACGTTGCTGACGCCGATCGCGCGGATCTTGCCTTGCCGCTTCAGCTCGAGCAGCGCGCCCATCGTCTCTTCGACCGGCGTCGTCGCGTCTTGCCAGTGGGTGATGTAGAGATCGATGTAGTCGGTCTGCAGGCGCTTCAGGCTTTGCTCGACTTCGTCGAAGATCGATTCGCGGCCGAGATACCGGTAGACCGGCTGGCCCTCTTCGTCAAAGAAGTGGGTGCCGCGCGTGGTGTGCCAGACCAGCCCGCACTTGGTGGCGATGACCGCTTCGTGCCGCCGCCCGGCCAGCGCCTGGCCGACCAGCACTTCGGCATGGCCCAGGCCATAGGCTGGTGCGGTGTCGATGAGGCTGACACCGGCGTCGAGCGCCGCGCGGATCGCGTCGATGGCAGCGGCATCATCACTGCCGCCCCACATCCAGCCACCCATGGCCCAGGTGCCCAG
Organism: Ideonella sp. P3_A4; assembly: GCF_056403075.1. Lineage (NCBI taxonomy): Bacteria > Pseudomonadati > Pseudomonadota > Betaproteobacteria > Burkholderiales > Sphaerotilaceae > Ideonella > Ideonella sp. P3_A4. The sequence continues at coordinate 6,884 of NZ_JBFUGE010000282.1, forward strand.
GCCCACGCTCTCGCAGGCGATGCCTGACGAGCCCAATCGCTTTGTATTCATCGCAAGATCTTCTTGACGTTGAGGAGATGGTCGACCGTGACGGCGACCAGCAGGATCAGGCCCTTGATCACGTCTTGCCAGTACGGCGAGACATCAAGCAGGATCAGCGAGCTGCTGACCACCGACAGCAGCGCCAGGCCCAGCACCGCGCCCAGCACGGTACCCGAGCCACCCTTCAGGCTTGCGCCGCCTATCACCACCGCGGCGATGGCGTTGAGTTCCATGCCGATGCCGAACGTGGGCGTGGCCGCACCGAAGCGCGCGGTGTAGATCACACCGGCCAGCCCGGCCATCGTCGAGCACAGCACGGTGACCCAGAACTTCACGTGGCCGGTGCGGATGCCCGAGTACAGCGCAGCCTTTTCGTTGCTGCCGGTGTAGAAGACCTTGCGCAGCAGCGTGGCACGGCGCAGCGCGAAATCGCTTGCCGCGACGATCACCGCGAAGATCACGATGACGACCGGTATGCCGCCCACCGCGCCCTGGCCGATGAACTTGAACTCCGGCGGCAGCGAGAACAGCGACTGCGGCGTGCCCTGCGTGAGTGCCAGCGACATGCCGCGCACGATCACCATGAAAGCGAGCGAGGCGATGAAGTGGCTGAGGCCAATGCCAGTGACACAGCCACCGATCATCGCGCCGATGAGTGCGCTGCAGGCGATGGCCGCGAGCCCTGCTGTCCACGGGTCGAGCCCCATCAGGAACAGCTTGCCAGTGATCACCATCGCCAGGCACACCACCGAGCCGACCGAGAGGTCGATGCCGCCCACGATCAGCAGCACCGTCATGCCGACGACGACGATGCCTTCGATCGAGAACGACAACAGCATCGCGCGCACGTTGTCCCAGGTCAGGAAGTACTC
>NZ_JBFUGE010000283.1:0-7782 GCF_056403075.1 Ideonella sp. P3_A4
AGCGTGCGGTAGTCGTAGCCGCGCACCGAGTCGTCGCCGCCGGCGCGAAAACGCTGCGAGTCGGGCACCACGACCTCGTGTTTGGTCAGCACGCCGCCGAGCTCCAGCCGCGCTTCGCTGAAGAAGCCGTTCGGCAAGGGCAGGTAGCCGGTGGCGCGGCCGTACAGCCGGGTGAAGGGGCCGGACGCTGGCCGCTGTTCCACCGGCAGCGTCGGCGCCGAACCGGTGGCCCAGCCTGCACCGACCTGCACATTCAGCGTCGCGCCGCGCGTGGGCAGCACCGCGTTGTCGAGCCGGCGCCAGGTGTTGTGCAGGTTGGCCGACACAGCCTTCAGTGTCAGCGCGTCGATGCAGGCGCCGTCGGAATAGCTGCATTCGTTGCTGCGTTCGAGCTCGACGAAGGCCAGCCGCTCGTGCTGCGGCAGGTCTTCCGATCGGCCGAGGCGGACGCGCTGTGAGATCACCCGGTCTTCGTCGGTCTTCAGCAACTCGTAAGTTCCGCCGACCAGGTAACGCTGCATCTTGGCGTTAGGGTGGGCAGAGATCTCGCCGTCCCAGGCCTTGYGGTCGCGGCCCAGCTCGAACTTGTTGCGTGCGGTGGCGGCCCAGCCAAAGATTCGGCGGTGGGTGTATTCGAGCGTCGCCCGCGGCCCGGTGTTGGTGCCGTAGCCCAAGCCGGTGGTGGCGTTCTGCAGCGGCGCTTCCTTGACCTGCACCAGCACGCGGGACTGGCCCACCAGCGCCGCGTCCGGGTCCAGGCTGACGGCGACCTGGTCGAACAGGCCGGTGCGCAGCAACCGCTCCTGGTAGTCGAGCAGGCGGGTTTCGGTCAGCGGTGCGCCTTCTTCGAAGCCGGCCAATGCCCGCACTCGCTCGGCATCGTGGAAGGCCAGGCCGGTGATGGCGATCGAGTCGGGACCACCGCCGGCGCGAAACAGCGGCCCGCTGTCGGCCACCGCGAAGATGCGCACCTTCGGCGCTTCGGTGCTGTCGGGATCGTCGCTGCTGATGACCTCGGCGCTGGTGCCGCTCCAGCTGGCGGCGGCGTAGCCCTCGGCCCGCAGCCGCCCGATCACCGCGCTCTTGGCACCGGACCAGACGTCGTTGCGAAAGGCCGCACCGACCGGCAAGGCCCAGTTCTCGATCAGCTGGTCGTGCAGTTCACGGGCGCGCTGTTCGCGGTTTTCGACCGCATCGCCGAGGCCGCCCTGGAATTCGATCACCAGCTTTTCGACGCGGGCGATCGGGCCGGGTTCCAGGGTCAGCCGCACCTGGCGACCCTGGCGCTCGACCCGCGCCTTGGCGAGAAAATAACCCTCGGGTTGCACGAGGGTGCGGGCCTGCGCCGGCGCCGCCGCGATCAGGCGTGACCATTCGACGTCGCTGATCTCGATGCTCGAATCGGACGTGGCTGCCGCGCTGGCGGCTGAAGCCGGCGCGGCTGGCGGGCGGGCGCCACCGGGTCGATTGGCCTCTGCGGCGTGTTGGTCGGCGATCGCGCGGGCCAGGTCGAGGTGTTTTTCGAGCAGCTTGCGCAGCTCGCCCGGTGCGACGACCTCCAGCTCGGGCACGCCGCTGGCGGCTGTCGTGGGTGCTGCTGGTGCTGCCGTGGGTTCTGGCGACGGCGCAGCGCCTTCGTCTTGCGCCCATGCTGGCGCCGCCCCGACGACCGACGCGGCAAACACCAGGGCGAGCAACCAGCGTGCCGCGCTCATTTACTCAGCAAGCGCATCGCTCCTTCCAGCCCGGCCAGCGTGAGCGGGAACATGCGCTGGTGCATCAGCTGCTGCATGATCGAAATGCTCTGCCGGTACTGCCAGACACCTTGCGGTTCAGGGTTGATCCAGGCGTATTTCGGGAAGGCGTGCGTGAGCCGCTGCACCCATTCGGCGCCGGGCTCCTCGTTGTTGTATTCGACGCTGCCGCCGGGCTGCAGGATCTCGTAGGGGCTCATCGTCGCGTCGCCGACGAAGATCAGCCGCCAGTCCTTGTTGTACTTGCGGATCACGTCGAAGGTCGCCGACTTCTCGCTGAAGCGGCGCCGGTTGTTCTTCCACATGAAGTCGTAGACGCAGTTGTGGAAGTAATAGAACTCGAGGTGCTTGAACTCGCTCTTCGCGGCGCTGAAGAGTTCTTCGACGCGGTGGATGTGCTCGTCCATCGTGCCGCCGACGTCCATCAGCAGCAGCACCTTGACCTTGTTGTGGCGCTCGGGCACCAGCTTGATGTCCAGCATGCCGGCGTTCGCGGCGGTGCAGTGGATCGTGTCGTCGAGGTCGAGCTCCAGCTCCGAGCCCTCGCGCGCGAAGCGGCGCAGCCGGCGCAGCGCGACCTTGATGTTGCGGGTGCCCAGTTCGAGCGAGTCGTCGTAGTCCTTGTAGGCACGCTGGTCCCAGACCTTGACCGCGCTCTTGTTCTTTCCGGGCCCGCCGATGCGGATGCCCTGCGGGTTGTAGCCGCCGTGGCCGAACGGGCTGGTGCCGGCGGTGCCGATCCACTTGCTGCCACCCTCGTGGCGCCCCTTCTGCTCTTCGAGGCGCTTTTTCAGCGTCTCCATCAACTCGTCCCAGCCCATCTTCTCGATCGCAGCCTTCTGCTCGGGGCTCAGCTCGTTCTCGAGCACCTTCTTCAGCCACTCGAGCGGGATCTCACGCCCGAAGTCCGTCAGCATCTCGACACCCTTGAAATAGGCCGAGAACGCGCGGTCGAACTTGTCGAACAAGGCCTCGTCCTTGACGAGCGTGGTGCGGGCGAGAAAGTAGAAGTCGTCGATCGACGGGCCGATGACGCCTTCTTTCAGCGCTTCCAGCAGGGTCAGGTATTCCTTGACCGACACCGGCAGCTTGGCGGCGCGCAGTGTGAAGAAGAAGTTGGTCAGCATGGCAGGGCGCGGGGGCGGGGGCTCTCAAGAAACGAAGGGCCGCTCCCGAGTTTCTTGCCCCCCGCGGGGGGCGGGCCGGATGCGGCCCTGGGGCCTCAGGAGTGCCGGCACGATGGTGCCACATTGTGCGGGCCCGTTCGTTGCTGGACGTACCATAGCCCCACACCTGCCGCCGCTTGATGGACGCCATCCAAACCCTGCTTGTCGTGCTTGGCATCTTGCTGGGGTTGGCAGCCGTCGGCTGGTGGCTGGCCGGCACGCGGCTGGGCTTGTCGCGCGAATCGGCGCTGCACTGGTCTGCATTCAGCTTCTTTGGGGTGATGGCGGCCGTCGCCGGATTGCTGCAAAAAGGGCCACACCTGGCTTGGCCGATCGCACTGGCTGACTTCGCCCTGGTGGCGGGCTTCGTCAGCGTCAGCCGCGGACTGGCGTTGTTCGTGGGCAAGTCCCCGGCCCGGTGGCCGGATGTGCTGATGCTCATGGCGGTATCGCTGCTCGGCGTGGTCAACATCGCGTTGGGCATGGACCCGTACCTGCGGGCGATGCTGGGTTCGGCCTGCGTCACCGGCGTCCTGCTGCGCGGCCTGTGGATCGGCGTGCAGCCGGCGCAGGTCGAGTTCGGTCGCTTCGTCGGTTTGCTGATGGGCGGGCCGCTGCTGGTGACGGCGCTCCTGTTTGCATCGCGGGTGGTGACTGCGGCGTGGCGCTACCCTCCCGAGAGTGAACTGCTGCTGTCCGCGCCCACGATCGCCAATGTGGTGGGGCTGATTGCACTGACCACGCTGTTGGCGCTGTTCAACCTGGCGTTGATCTTCGTTTCGGTGACACGGCTGGTTCGGCGGCTGCACCACTTGTCGCGCCACGACGGGCTGACCGGCCTGTTGAACCGGCGCGCGCTGCTGACGACGCTGGCCAGCGAGCAGGCGAGGGTGCGGCGCGGCGCGCCGCCTTGGGCTCTGCTGCTGATCGACGTCGACCACTTCAAGCGGGTCAACGACCAGCACGGCCACGCGGTTGGCGACCAGGTGCTGAGCCGGATCGCGCAGGTGCTGCGCCAATCGGCACGCGAGGTCGACACGGTGGCGCGCATGGGTGGCGAGGAGTTCTGCGTGCTGGCACCGATGACGCCGATGCATGGCGCGGCCTTGCTGGCCGAGCGCCTGCGCCAGGCCGTCGAGACCAGTGCCAAGGACGCCAGCGACGTGGCGGTGACGATCAGCATCGGCGTCACGCTGGCCCAGCAGGGCGTCACCGAGCCGGCCGATGTGGCGGTGGCGCGGGCTGACGTGGCGCTCTACAGGGCCAAGGCGGCCGGGCGCAACCGCGTCGAGATGCCGCTCGACAGCGAGCTGGCGCCGATCGCGTCGGCGCKCGAGCCGCTGGTCGTGCCCTGAGCTGGGTTGCGACCTTGGTCGAGCGGGGCTGCCCGCGACCACGGTTGCGTCCACCAAGGCGCAGGCGTGGCGCCAATGGATAAGCCGCCGTCGCGCTGGGCACAACCGGGTCCCGGCGCCCGTTCCAACATGCCGCATCGACCGATCATCACGGAGACGCGCATGAACTTCCTCGACGATTCGCTGCTGCCCGAGAACCAGGACAAGCTGGTCATCACCGTCGCTCCCTACGGCCCCGAGTGGGAGCCCGAGGACTTTCCGGAGGACATTCCGGTGACGATGCAGGCGCAGGTCCAGAAGGCGGTCGACTGCTACAACGCCGGTGCCACCGTGCTGCACCTGCATGTGCGCGAGCTCGACGGCAAGGGCAGCAAGCGGCTGTCCAAGTTCAACGAGTTGATCGCCGGCGTCAAGGCCGCAGTGCCGGACATGATCATCCAGGTCGGCGGCTCGATCTCGTTCTCGCCCGAAGGCGAGGGCGGCGAGGCCAAGTGGCTCAGCGACGACACGCGCCACATGCTGGCCGAGCTGGACCCGAAGCCCGACCAGGTGACGATCGCAGTCAACACCACCCAGATGAACGTCGTCGAACTGATGAGCGCCGACGACTACGCCGGCACCTCGTTCGAGCGCCCCGCCGTCTACCAGGCCTACCGAGAGATGACCGTGCCGGCCGGCCCGGGCTGGGTCGATGAACACCTGAAGCGCTTGCAGGCCAACGGCATCCAGCCGCACTTCCAGCTCGCCACGGTGGCCCAGCTGGAGACTGTCGAGCGCCTGATCCGGCGCGGCATCTACACCGGGCCGCTCAATTTGACYTGGGTCGCCCTTGGCGGTGGCTTCGACGGCCCGAGCCCGTACAACATGATGGAATTCATCCGCCGCGTGCCCGACGGCGCCTGCCTGACGCTGGAGACCCTCATGCGCAACGTGCTGCCCGTCAACACCATGGCGATGGCGATGGGCCTGCACGCCCGCTGCGGCATCGAAGACAACCTGTGGGGCCGCAAGGGTGAGAGGATGGGCTCGGTGAAACAGATCGAGCAGCTGGTGCGCGTGGCCCGCGAGCTGGGCCGCGACGTGGCCAGCGGGAAAGAGGCGCGCGCGATCTACAAGATCGGCACCCACTATGCGAATGCCGACGAGACGCTGGCCGCGCTGGGCTATGCGCCCAATCGCCAGCCGGGCCAACGCGGTGCCACGTTGCGCCAAGCGGCCTGAGGAGATCCGATGAAACTGTCTACCTGCATCGCCGCTGCCGTCTGCCGCGGTTTCGCCCTGGTTGCGCTGGCCGCCGTGGGCGGCGCCGCGCTCGCCGAGACCGCGTCGACCACGCCCTTGCGCATCGTCGTGCCGGCGCCGCCCGGCGGCACGCTCGACGTGGTCAGCCGCATGCTGGCCGAATCGCTGCAGCCGGCGCTGAGCCAGCCGGTGATCGTCGACAACAAGCCGGGTGCTGTCGGCATGCTGGGTGTCAACGAGCTGCTGGCCGCACCGCATGACGGCCAGACGGTGCTGGTGCATGTCAGCGGCATCGTCAGCGAGATTCCGCATTTGACCAAGGCGCGCTACGACCCGTTCAAGGACATCAAGCCGATCGCCCAGCTGGCGCGCAGCGGCCTGGTCTTCGTCGGAGCGCCCGCGCTGCCGGCCTCGACGTTGAAGGAGGCGGTGGCCTACGTGAAGGCCAACCCTGGCAAGGTCAGCGTGGCCTCGTACACCACGGGCACGCTCTCGCACACGCTGGGCGTCGAGTTCAACAGCCTGGCCGGACTGGACATGAGCCACGTCGGCTACAAGGGCTCGCCGCCCGCGCTGCAAGACGTGATCGGTGGCCACGTGCAGTTCATGTTCGACGGCCCGGCCACTTCGGTGCCGATGATCAAGGCGGGCAAGCTGAAGGCCTTCGCGGTCACCACACCTCAGCGCCTGGCGGCCCTGCCCGATGTGCCGACCTTCGAAGAGCAGGGCTACTCGGCGATGAACGCAGTGGCCTGGGTCGGCCTGTGGGTCACGCCCGACGTGCCCGCGACGGTGCAAGCCAAGCTGCGCGAACTGGTGCTGAAGGTCATGCAGGCACCGGCGATGAAGGAGCGCCTGGCTGCGCTGGGCATGGAACCCGGGTTGAACGCGACCAGCGAAGACCTCGCCAAGACCTTGCGCAACGCCTACGAGCGCCAGGCCTCGCTGCTGAAGTCGATCAACTTCAAGCCTGAGTGAATGGGGCACCCGGCGCAGGAGTACCTCCGCCGCCCTCCGACAGGGCCGCAGCCGCCTTTTGGGAGCGGCCCGGCGGCGGCTGCGCCGCGCCACCACAGCCGTAGCCAGTTCATGAATGGTTTGATGCAGTTGCTCGGCTTCTTCGAGGGCCAGCTCGCCAAGTGGTGGACGCCCGGCGACGTGGTCTTCGTTGATGCGATCCCGCTTGGTGCAGCTGGCAAGATGCTGAAGAACCGGCTGCGCGAGCAATTTCGCGACTGCCGACTCCCCACCCCCTGAAGGCCGACACATGGACGCGATTGCGCTCACCGCCTGGGCGCCTCGCGCCCGCCAACTGCTGCCGGGCCTGCTGGCCAGTGCAGTGGTCGCCACGGCGGCCACCTTTCTTGCCCAGCACTACGGTGCGCCGGTGATGCTGTTCGCGCTGCTGCTCGGGCTGGCGATGAACTTTCTTTCGGGCGACCACGTCTGTGGTCCTGGCATCGAGTTCGGTGCGCGCAGCGTGCTGCGGCTGGGCGTCGCGCTGCTCGGGCTGCGCATCACCGTGGCCCAGGTGGCGGCGCTGGGCTGGCAGCCGGTGCTCGGCGTCGTGCTGCTGGTCGTGGTGACCATCGGCCTGTCGATGCTGGCGGCGCGGCTGATGGGCTTCCAGACCCTGTTCGGTCTGCTCACCGGCGGCGCCACTGCCATTTGCGGCGCCTCGGCGGCGCTGGCCCTGTCGGCCGCGCTGCCACCCCATCCGCAGAAGGAGCGGGCCACACTGTTCACGGTGATCGGCGTCAGCGCCTTGTCGACGCTGTCGATGATCGTCTACCCAATGATCGCCCGCTGGGCCGGCCTGGACGACCGCGCTGCCGGCATGTTCCTCGGCGGCACGATCCACGACGTGGCGCAGGTGGTCGGTGCCGGCTACAGCATCTCGCACGAAGCCGGCGACGTGGCCACGCTGGTCAAGCTGATGCGCGTGGCGATGCTGTTGCCGGTGATCGTGTTCGCCTCCGCGTTGGCGCGCTCACGCCTGCGCACCAGCGGCGAGGCCGCCGGCCCGCGCCCGCCGCTGCTGCCCGGCTTCGCGCTCGGCTTCGCGGCGCTGGTGCTGATCAACAGCACCGGCTGGGTGCCTGCCACGCTGCAACAGGCGGGTAGTGACGCGTCGCGCTGGTGCCTGGTGCTGGCGATCGCCGCGATCGGCATGAAGACCCAGCTGAAGGACCTGGCCACCGTGGGCCTGAAGCCCATCGTGCTGATGGTCGGCGAGACGGTCTTCCTGGCCGCGCTGGTGCTCGG
>NZ_JBFUGE010000284.1:0-7744 GCF_056403075.1 Ideonella sp. P3_A4
GCCCAGCGCCTTGTACAGAGCAGCACCGGCCTCTGTGGCAACCAACACGCCCTGCTTTGCCCCTAGATCGAGCGAGAGCTTGGACAGCGCGGCCATGATGTGTCGGCCAAGCCCCTTCCTTCGGTGGGGCTCGGCCGTAACGATCTGATCAAAGGTGGCGAACGAGCCATCAATGGCGACTTGGCCGCTGGCGGCGATTTCCCCTGTATCAGCGATGAGCTTCGCAAACGCGAGCGCTCCCGCTGAATCGATATTCACGCGGTAGCCATCAATCGCTGGGAGATGGCCRCCGACGAGGTCGGTGCTCATCAAGAACTCTGGCTCGTGAACCTGCCAGTGAATTGAAAGCAATGGGGACACGCTTTCAATCGGGGCACAGATCTTCAGCCAACTACCGGGGCCAGCCTGCGTGGAGACGAGCTCCTGAAGAAGCCCTCGATCAAGGTGTGGCAGAACGTACCGCGTGGTCTGTTCAGGCCTTCCGACGACGACTTCGAAATAACCGGAACGCTCGATCGGAGTTTGAGTGCCTCGGGAAATCGCCCAGCCAAATGCCCAGGCTCGAGTGGCGGCCACTCGATCAAGCGTGCCGGAGCTGAGGGTTTGCTCTGAGTTCAAGGATGGCAAGGTCATCTGCGACTTGGATGGAGATTGAGGCATCTGCTTGGCTGGTGATGATCCTCAGCCGATGGCGCACTGGGTGAGCCAGGGGGGGCGGCCCCTAGTGTCCTGTCCCACAGATAACTGCCATTGAGATTCGACCAGATGGTGATGATCGTGCGGCTGGGCGGCTGGGCAGATACCCAGCGTATCTGCCCAGATGACCGGCCGCGCGAGCGCGCCATCTGGTCGAACCCGAAGGGCGGGCCGAAATGGGGCGCTCGCAGCGCCGCCAAGCCGGGCAGATACCACTCGGTATCTACCCGGCTCGTCGACTCGCGATCATCCCCATTGCGGCCCGTCGCAATGACAGTTATCTGCGGGACAGGACACTAGCTCACCCTCCTCAATACGTGGTGTTCTGGCGTTGAACTGGGGGCAAGTGCCTTTGGCTGTGGAGTCGTCGCGCGCAGGCGACCCCTATGTTGACTTAGGTCGCTCGACAAACCTCATGAGGTTAGATGGCTTTCCGGGATTGACACAAAACAGACACGCTCGCAGCATGCGCCGGCGCGTCTAACCAGGCGCGTGGAGAAGAAAGGCATCACGCGCTACCGCGCGTGCTCTACGTCACTTTTTGAGGAGTTGGCAGATGAGTTCGATGATCTCCAAACGCACCAAAGGTCGGCCGATCGCCACCTTGGTCGCGGGGCTTGCGCTGGCCACCAGCGCCATGGCCGCTGTACCAGGCAACACACCAGCGGACGTTGCGCACGCCCTTGGTGCGCTGCAGTCGGCGAACGTGATCCAGGCGGGCCCCAACGGGGTGCCGATCTTCTTGCGCGGGGAACTGGGGCAAGCGCCGCAGCTCAACGCGGCGTCTCTGGCCGTCACTGAATTGACGATGCGCTCGGTGCTGGCGCCGGCGCTCGCCGCTCTGCGGCTGGACCCTGCTGACCTGCGGCTGCGCAAGGTCAACGTCGATTCGATGGGCAGCCGGCATTTGCGCTACAACCTGACCCACCGCGGCCTCGACGTGGTGGGCGGCGACCTGGTCGTCCACGTGGACGGCAAGGGACGCGTGTTCGCCATCAACGGCACGGCCCGCGGCGACCTGGCCGCCAGCCTGGGCTCCCGTGACGTCGGCGAAAGCGCCGTGCACCCGGCGGTGATGGCCGATGCCCGCTTCGCCGGCATGGCGACCACGCCGCCGCGCCGGGTGTACTTCGTGTCACCCCAAGGCTCCGTCCATCTGGCCTATGAGACCGTCGTCACCGGCCAGCGCGGGCTAGACCCGGTGCGGGACAAGGTGTACGTCGACGTCGACAGCGGCGCCATCCTGGGTGTCCATCCGCAAATCTACTTTGCGGAAAACCGCAAGATCTATAGCGCCAACAACGGCACCAGCCTGCCCGGAACGCTCAAGCGGTCCGAAGGCCAGGCCGCCACCTCTGATGTCGACGTGAACGCCGCCTACGACGGCACCGGCGCCACCTATGAGGCCTACAAGGCGTTCTGGAATCGCGACTCCTACAACAACGCCGGCGCGGCGCTGATCAGCACGGTGCACTACAGCACCAACTACTGCAACGCCTACTGGAACAGCACCCAGATGGTCTACGGCGACGGCGACTCCAGCCAGGGCTGCGCGCCCTTGGCGCGAGCCGTCGACGTCACTGGCCACGAGCTGACCCACGCCGTGACCGAAAACGAATCCGGCCTGGTCTACTCGGGTGAATCGGGTGGCTTGAACGAAGCCATGTCCGACATCTTCGGCGCCTTCACCGAGGCGTATGTCGACGGCGGCAAGACCGGTACGCTGACCGTGTCGTCAGACACGTGGAAGGTCGGTGAGGACATCCTCCCGCCCGCGCTGCGCTACATGAACGACCCGGCGGCCGATGGTGCGTCCAAGGACTTCTGGGTCAGCGGCGTGGGCAATGTCGACGTCCACTACAGCTCGGGCATCGCCAACTTGGCGTTCTACCTGCTGTCGCAAGGTGGCACCCATCCGCGTGGCAAGTCCAACATCACCGTGACCGGCGTGGGCATGACGAAGGCCATCCGGATCTTCTATGAGACTAACGTCAACATCCTGACCTCCAACGCCAACTTCCTGGCGGCCGGCAACGCCACGGTGCAAGCCGCGGTGAACCTCGGCTACCCGCTGGCCGACCAGATCTCGGTGGCCAAGGCTTGGCAGGCGGTGGGCGTGCCTGTGCCTACCCCCGGCGGTGGCGGCGGCGATGAAACGGTGTTGACCAATGGCACGCCGCTTTCCGGCCTGAGCGGCGCCATCGGGGCGCAGGCGTTCTACAAGATCGTGGTGCCGGCTGGCCAGACCACGTTGACCTTCACCATCTCGGGTGGGACGGGCGACGCGGACATGTACACCAAGTTCGGCGCCCGGCCGACCTTGTCGACCTACGATTGCCGCCCCTACAAGACCGGCAATGCCGAAACCTGCACCGTCAACTCACCCGCTGCCGGCACCTACTACGTGCTGCTCAACGCCTACGCGGCGTACAGCGGCGTCACGCTCACGGCCACCTACTCCGGTGGCGGCGGGGGTGACCCGCTGCTGACGAACGGCCAGGTCGTCACGGTGTCGGGTGCCACGGGCAGTGCGCAGTACTGGCGGGTCAACACCCCGGCCGGCAAGACGCTCACGATCACCATCACGGGTGGCACGGGCGATGCAGATCTGTACACCCGCTTCGGGTCTCGGCCGACGACCAGCACCTACCTCTGCCGTCCTTACCTGACGGGCAACAACGAGACCTGCACCGTTACCTCCACCACGGCGGGCGACTACTACATCATGGTGCGCGGCTACTCGGCCTTCTCGGGCGTTAGCCTGAAAGCCAGTTACTGACGCTTGATCGGTCAGGCAGCGGCGGTAACGCCCGCTGTCTGGGCTGCCTCAACAACGGCACGGCCGTCCCCGCGGGGACGGCCGTTTTCATTGGCTCGCGCCCTTCAAACCTTCGCACGTTCGACCCGGCGGTACGCTCATGCGCGTACCCAATACTTTGGAGCGGCGCGGTTCAAGACGCGACGTGAAGGAGCAACGAAGCCGAAACGATGGCTGGCCAGACTGCCATCGCCGAATCAGGAGACAGCCCCGAACAATCTCGAGCCTAGTCGCGTGGTTGATGGGTCTGTTGCAACCCTGGACGGTCATCAATCAATCGATAGTGAAGAAGAGGAGACTCCCCATGTTCTCAACCAGACGTGCGGTGGTTCAAGGCGGTATTGCTGGCTTGTTGTTGCCCCAAGCCGTATTCGCAACGGCGGCGCAAAAGCCCAACAGTCCATTCGAGCGATGGCGGCTCGACTTCGAGGCGGGAGTGCCGGCGCGGATGGCGGCGGCCCATGTGGTGGGCGCGTCCGTTGCCATCACTTCGCCCGGCAATGCAGTGCGCTACACAGCGTCGTTCGGCTTCGCTGACCTGGCCAAGAATCGAGCGCTGACTGTGGTCACGCCGATGCATCTGGCGTCGGTCAGCAAGCTGTTCACCGCATCGGCACTGGTGCAATTGTTCGAGCGCCGCGGATTGGACCTTCACGCGAATGTGAATGACTTCATCGACTTCTCCGTCATCAATCCGCACCACCCGTCGTTGCCCGTGACGCCGCATCAGCTCGTCACACACACCTCCAGCATTTCGGACAAGGGCCACGACGTGACCTATCCGGGCGACCCCAAGAACAGCCTTTCCAACTTCCTGCAGGGCTACCTGGTCAAGGGGGGCCGTCACTATGACCCTGAGAAGTCATACCTCAAGGTGAAGCCCGGCAAGAAGTGGGACTACAGCAATGTGGGTGCAGCGCTGGCAGGTTATGTCGTGGAGTGTGTGAGCCAGCAAGGCTTCGCCTCGTATGTCGAAGAAAACGTCCTCGCACCGCTCGACATCCACAACGCCCATTGGTACTTGCGGGACTTCGAACCGGACGTCCTGGCCAAGCCCTACCGGTTCAGGAAGGGTGAATTCGTCGAGTTGCCGCAGCAGGGCTACCCGGATGTCCCTGCAGGCTTGCTCCGTTGCTCGGTCAGTGATCTGGCCAGGTCGCTGCACGCGATGTTGGGACAAGAAACGGGGCCGAAGGCCATCTTGTCGGATCAGGCGGTCGGGGAGATGTTGCGCCGGCAGGTGGCCCGGTCGGTCCACGGCTACCAAGGGCTCGGGTGGACCCAGGAGAAAGTTCGCGAGCGCAAGGTCGTCGGTCATTCGGGCAGCGACACCGGCGCTTCGAACATGGTGGTGCTGACGGAAGACCAGAGCCAGGCCGTGGCCATGTTGATGAACATCGACGGCACCTACAAGAGCGATGAGTTCCGCGAGGCGGTCATCGAGGACCTTCTTGTCGGCGCGGCGCTGGCCGAGTAAGCGCGTAGCGCACGCCACTACTGCGTCATGCTGCGCGGCTACTCGGCTTTCTCGGGCGTCAGCCTGAAAGCCAGTTACTGACGCTTGGTCGGTCAGGCAACGGCGGTAACGCTCGCTGCCTGTTCCGTCCCGATATCGGCACGGCCGCCCCCTGGGGGCGGCCGTTTTTCATTGGCTCGCGTCGATGGCGCAGGCGGCGTGAGGCGGCGGCTTACCCGGCCCAAGTATCGTCCTTGCTTGTCGGCAACTTGCAAGTTAGCACGGAACCGGCAACCCAATTCTTCACTCACACCCGTCCACCGATGAGCCCCCATCGTCGGCCACCATAACGCTGCGACAGCGCCTGCTGCTTGCGCACTCACACATTGGAATTTCCTGTGGCTTCTGGACTGTCACCCGTGAATCGTGCCTTCAACCCTGCAGCCGTCGGCCGCAGGAGCCGCTGGCGTTCCGCCTTGCACCGTCTGCCTTGGCCGGCGCTTGCCCTTGCGGGGTTGAGCGCGCTGCCTTTGCCGACCCAAGCCGCCACCACAGGCGACAAAGTGGCGTGTCCCGAGATCGACGGGCTGAATGTCGCGGGTCTCAAACGGTCCACCCTGGTAGGCGAGCTGCATGGCACCAACGAGAGCCCTGCCTTCGTGGCTGCGCTGGCATGCCACATCCTGACCAGCGGCCACACCCTCACGATGGCGCTGGAGATCCCTCGCACCGAACAAGACCGCATCCGCAGCTACCTTCTGTCGAACGGCAGCACAGCCGACCGCGCGGCGATGTTGAAAGGGGAGTTCTGGGCCACCGACAAGGCGGACGGCCGATCGTCCGCGGCGATGGTCAACCTGATCGAGCGCCTGCGTTACCTGCGCAGCCTCAAACTGCCGCTGATCGATGTCGTCACCATCGATGTCGCGGCAGGCGAAGACAGCGCCGATCGCGATCGGCTGATGAGTCAGGCGTTCGAGCGCATCACCAAGACCCCAAGCGACTATGTGGTCGGGCTGGTCGGCAACTACCACGCGAAGAAAACCGACGGCGCGCCGTGGGATCCACGCACGCGGTTCATGGCGGGTTACTTGCCGGCCAGCGACTTGACCAGCCTGGACGTCGGCTACGCCGGCGGGGCAGCATGGATCTGCATACCCGAGTGCGGCGTTTCCGAAATGGGCTCCTCGAGCCAGACGATCGCAAAGGGGTTCTCGCTTCGTTTCGTGGCCAAGGACGGCGGCGCTTACGACGGCGTCTACGACGTGGGTCGCTTGTCCCCTTCCCTGCCTGCCCGAAGTGGTGGCGGCTGAGAGCGCTCCCATGAATCAACCGGGCCTTCGCGTCTGACGCGGGGTCAAATGAGTTGACTGAATAACCGTGGTGCTAACGAATTAGCTCAATGTACATCCTGTAAACAAATCGAGTGGTTGCCATGATGAGCAAGGCGTCGGTCCGCCTCTAGCATCGCCCACCCAAACATCTGCAGGAGCACCGCTCATGTCTCGTTCATCATCGCGCCGGCTGCGATAGGCCCTTCATCGGTCCCTCGCCTGCGCCGGCCTCCTGGCCGCATCCACCGCGTTCGCCGCCCCACCCACCTACCGCATCGAGCTGCTGGACAAAAGCAACAGCATCAAGCCCAAGTACGTCAATGCAATCAGCGACAACGGCAACATCGCCGGCTGCGGGCGCGACAGCCGGACGGGCTCGGACGTTTCCTATCTGAAGCGCAGCGGCGCCAAGTCGGTGGCCCTGAAGGGGTCGAGCGGCTACTGCAGCTTCGAGGGCGACGTGAACGATGCCGGCGACGTGCTGAGCGAGTACCTGCGCGACGAAGGAAACATCCTCACCGTTCAAGGCGCACTGTGGACGCGCGACGGCGTGATGACGGACCTGAACAAGCTGGCCGGCTGCGACACCACGACGGAGGACGACTACAGCTCAATCGGCGCCCTCAACCAGACCGGTGACGCCGCCTTCAGCATCGACTGCAAGATCCATGGCAACCAGGTCATCAGCGCCGTCCTGTGGCGCCAGGGCAAGCTGGTCTTCCTGGCACGGATGGGCAGCCGCGGCCTGCCCCGTGTCAACGACCTGAACAACCTGGGTCAGGCGGCCGGCGACATGGACACGGCGGACAACTCGTCGACCCGCGCGGTCATCTGGGAACCCGACGGCACGGTGCGCATGCTGGGCACCCTGGGCGGCAGCATGTCGTTTGCGAACGGCATCAACGACCTGGGGCACGTCGTCGGAACATCGACGCTGCCGAGCTGGGAGTCGCGCGGCTTCGTCTTCGATGGCCAGACGATGAAAGAGCTGCCAACCTGCGGCGGCAAGTTCTCACCGTACCCCACCGGCATCACCAACGACGGCCTGATCGTCGGTGGCTACGGCGGCCAGAAGCATCACCACGTGGCGGTGATCCAGGACGGCGAGTGCTTTGCGCTGGATGCACTGCTCGACGCCAGCGGCGCCAACTGGACCAACCTCGGCGCCCGCAGCGTGAACAACGCCGGCGTCATCCTCGGCAAGGGTCTGTACAACGGCACCGAGCACGCCTACATCGCCACGCCCGTGGTTCGCTGATCACGCTGGCGAAGTCGCGACCTTTGTGTCGATCCTGCGATCGGCACGAGGGGTCGACGGGCGTCAACGGCTGGTCACTGCGGCGTCAAGCGGAAGGCGAGCTGCTTCGCGTCGTTGCCATTGCGGTTGCCGTAGGCCGTGATGACGCCGGTGTTGTTGATGCCCATGGCCACCTTCAGCAC
>NZ_JBFUGE010000285.1:0-7734 GCF_056403075.1 Ideonella sp. P3_A4
AGCAGATGGACCTCGAGCCGGTGCAGATTGCAGCCATTCGAGGTTGCAGCAACAGTGGGTGTACGGCAGCGCTCGTCGCTGCTGGCGCCACGGCCGCCGTCAGCGCGATCATTTCGGGCAGCATCGTGATCGTCGGCAACGTTGCGTACTGGTTCGAGAAACAAGGCCGGTGCCAGCCCGATGGCTGAGCTGCAGATGCCTCGAGGCAGCTGAAACGCGTCGTCGTGCTGTCAACGGTCAACGCCTTCCTCCACAAGCGCCAACGGCAGATTGAGAGCGACCATGTCGAGCGAATTGCCAGCCAATCGATCGATGCCGGCTTCGGCCGTCATCCCGGTGTTGCTGTATCCAAGCGTGCCGGAAGCCGTGACCTGGCTTTGCCGGGCCTTGGGCTTCACCGAGCGTCTTCGCATCGGTTCGCACCGTGTCCAGCTCAGCTCACCTGGCGGGTTTGGCGCCGTTGTCGCGGCAGAAGGCGATGCGCCTGGCACGAACGCCGCTGTCTCGGTGATGGTGCGCATCAAGGGCATCGACGAGCACTTTCGAACGGCTGGTGCCAATGGGGCGACGGTGCTGCGAGCGCCGGAAACCTACGTGTATGGCGAGCGCCAGTACACGGTCGCAGACCCGTACGGCCACGTCTGGACGTTCTCCGAATCCGTCGACGATGTTGCTCCCAGTTCCTGGGGCGGTGAGTACCTTGGCGGAGACGCCTAGCCTTGCGGTCAACAGCCGCCGCCGCCGCGCTCAGGCCGTTTCGACGCGGTTGCGCCCCGCGGCCTTGGCCCGGTAGAGGGCCTGGTCGGCCCGCGTGAGGAGGGTGTCGGCGGTGTCGTCGGGCTGCCAGGCCGCCACGCCGAAGCTGGCACAGATGGCGGGCATGTCGCCATCTGCCGGCAGCGCCACGTGCTGGCGCATCCGCTCGGCCAGCAGCGCGGCGCCCGTCGCGTGGGCGTCGTGCAGCAGCACGATGAACTCCTCGCCGCCGTAGCGAAACGGCTGGTCCTGTGCGCGCAGGCCCTTGCGCAGACGGGCGGCGAAATTGACCAGCGTGGCGTCGCCCTTCGAGTGGCCGAAGCGGTCGTTGATGGCCTTGAAGTGATCCAGGTCCACCATCACCACCGCGAAAGGGCGTTGGCTGCGCTGCGCCACGGCCAGCGCGAGCCCGATCGCCGCGTCCAGCGAGCGCCGATTGGCCAGGCCGGTCAGCTCGTCGGTCATCGCCTGCGCGTGGACGTCGGCCTGCGCGCGCATCTTGCACATCAGCACGAAGCCCAGGTTGGTCACCACGACGAAGAGAAAGCCGAAGGCGTAGATCGGCTCTTGCCAGCTGATCGGCTTGTTGATGTAGTCGATGGCGCTGCCTTCGAGCAGCAGCGCCGTGGCGCGCAGCGGCAGGACGACCCCCATCGCCAGGTAGAACGCCGCGACCACCCGCTGCACCCGCGCCAGCTCGGCTCGCGAGGTGTGCAGCAGGGCCCAGCCGTTCAGCAGTTGCACCGCTCCGTAGACATAGCCGTTGAAGATGGTGGCGCCTTCGTACTTGGCGCCCGACAAGGCGGCCACCACCGACACCACCACGGTCAGCACCGCCAGGGGCCACTTGCTGAAGCCACGGCCCAGGAACTGGCGGATCGCGACGAAGAACAACACCACGCTCAGCGCGCCCAGCACGTTGCCGACGAAGGCCGACAGCCACACCGGGATGCGGCCCGCGTTCGCCAGCAACAGGTAGGCGATGCCCTGGCTGGTGACCGCCGCCGTCCAGGTGGTCAGCCCGTTTCGGTCGTCGTCTTCAGTGCGCGACAGCCAGAGCATGGCCGCGATGGCCATGAGCGCACCGGTCTGCGCCAGAAACAGGGTCCGGACGTCGACGAAGCTCGCCACCGGCGAACCGCCTACCAGCTGTTGCGCAGCTCGCGCAGCTTCACGAACACGGTCTTCGGGTCGGGCCGGTCGGGCAGATCTGGGAACTGTTCGCGCAGGTGCGCGATGACGCTGGGGCTGGTCAGGCGCATGAAGGTGTTGAACTGCTTTTCTTCGCCCAGCGTGGTCACGCGGGTCTGCGCGGCGTCTTGCCCGGCCACCTGGGCCAGCAGGGCGCGCGCGGCGGCGTTGTCGGGCTCACGGGCGAGCGTGAACTTCAGGTTGTTCTCGATGTAGTCGTGGCCGGCATAGACGCGGGTGTCGTCGGGCAGCTTGGCCAGCTGATCGGCAAAGGTGGTGTACAGGTCTTCGACGTTGCCGCCGTTGTGGCAGTTGCCGGCACCGGCGTTGAACAAGGTGTCGCCCGAGAACAGGGCCGGCTGGTCACCGTGGGCGCGCAGGCAGATATGACAGAAGGTGTGGCCCGGCGTGTCCAGGCATTCCAGCTCGACGGTCTTGCCGACCTTGATCACGTCACCGGCCTTCACGCCGCGGTCCACGCCGTGGATGCGAGAGCCGGCGCGGTGGTGCGCGATCAGCTTGGCACCGGTGGCCGCCACCACCGCGGCGTTGCCGCCCGTGTGGTCAGGGTGCTCGTGGGTGTTCAGGATCTGCGTGATCTGCCAACCCCGCACGCGAGCTGCGTTGAGGCATTTCTCGTGGTCCAGCGGGTCGATGGCCAAGGCCTCACCGCTCTCGGGGCAGGCGACGAGGTAGTTGTAGTTGCGGTAGGCGTTGCCTGTCCAGATTCGCTCGACGATCATGGTGGGCTCTTGAGAAACGAAAGGGCCGGGGGCGGGTGGCGGCAACGCCGCGTCCGGAACGGCCAACCCGGCCCGTTCCGCGCAAGCGACGCTGGCGCGGCGTCAGGCCTTCTTGCGGCTGCTGCTCTTGGCTTCGGGCGCCGCCTTGGCGGGCGCCTCTGCGGCGTCGGCGGGCTTGCCTGCTGACGCCTGTTTGGTGCCAGGCTTCTGGCCCGTGGGGATCTGGGCGCCGTACTTGGCTTGGGTCTTGCGGGCGAATGTCATGGTGGTTCCCGGGTGCAATGGGGTTGAGCCCCCCAGCTTACCCGTTCGCCGGCGCTGTTGCTGTCGGAACAGGCCTCGGACGGGCCTGCGCCGCGCAACCGAGCGTCAGTGGGCCGCTTCGACCGGCTTCAGCACGGCGCCCACCGTCCGCCACCGGTGGTCTGCATGGCTCCAGCGGCCCAGGGTCGCGGCGATGCGGCCCTGGTCGTCGACGGCGCGTGCATCCAGCACCACGGCATGTGCTGGCAGGCCATCGACGAGATCGTTGAGGTCGGCGAGCTGGCCATCCGACCACACCCAGCCGCGCGGGCTGTTGTTGTCGAGTTCGTAGGCACCGACCACAACACCCCCCGCGTTGACGGCGAACGCCGTCGCGCTCGTGGCCGCCGGCAGCATGCCGAGATCGATCAGTTGCCCGTCTCGCCAGAGCACCGGGCGGGAATCCAGGTCATCGACGTAGGCCCGGCCGACGACCCACCCTTGCACATTGATGCCATAGGCATCGGCGCCGAATTTCGAAAGGCTCTGCAACTGCGTCAACACATCGCCGTTGTAGGTGAAAGCCTGCGGTCGGAGGTCTGAGTCAACCGAATGACCCACGACCGTGCCTGCGGCGTTGATGGCGTGGGGCCAGTTGTTGCTGCCCGCCTGCAGAGGAGGAATGACCTTGAGCGCGCCCTCTTTCCATATGAAGGCCGTCATCGGCGAATACTGCACGTTCTCGCGGTACCAGCCGACCACTGTTCCCGCGTCGTTGACGGCCTCGGCCACGCTGTCCGAGTCGAAGCCCACCGGTATCAACCAGCGGGCGGGTTCACCGATCGGCGCGATGAAAGCGTGATTGCCCTGCGTCGCCTTGGACTGTCCCCTGCCCACCAAGGTACCCGACGCATTGACGCCGTTGACCACGGTGAACCGGCCGTTGAAGACCTGCCGATGGCGATATTTCCGGTGGTCTGAAATGACGGCGACTTCGTGGTGGCCGTCAGAGCTGGTGGCATTGCCTGCCACGAATTCACCGGCGATGGTATTGGCGTACGAATCCCAGTCCGGCTCGATGGGCATGGATTCGACGGTGTAGCGGGGTGGCGCCGCCTGCGCGCCAACAGCTGCCAAAGCCAGTGCAATACCGGCCAACGAAACACCGAAGTGACGCATGACACTGCCTTTCAATCGAATCGATCGCATCGTTCAACACATCCCCAGATGCGCCGAAGCGTCGAGCCTGTGGCGCGCAAGGCGAATGGGTTTGCATGGAGCCGAATGAGCATAACACGTCAGATGGTTGGCGCCTTTCGCCTCGCGCCGAGGAAAGCGCGCAGGACCCCGAGCGCCGGTGACTGAGGCTGGAGCTCACGCCGACGTCATGCCGACGAATGGCCCGCCCGGTGCCCACCGCCGCGCGAGCTCGCCAAACCCATGAGATCAATGGGTCTGCTTGGCACGGCTAGAGTGGATGCAGCCGAGGTCTTCGACTTCTCAGGGAGCTTGTCATGGGTGGACGCAAAACGCAGGACTTTCCTCCTGGTCTTCAKGGCGGCCTCGAGCACGATGACGAAGACCACCGCCTGGGCGAAACAGGCCAAACCGGCCCAGAGTCGCCGGGCGACCTCAACCGAAGCCATCCTGAGCTGGTCGGTGCCGAGGTTGCGGGCGACGGGCTGGGGCGCCCCGATGACTCGTCAAGCAAGCAGCAACCTCCGCAGACGAAATAGAGGTCTTGCCTGCGCCAACGCCCGGCAGGAGTACCTCCATGGCTGCTCTTCGATCGGGAGCGGCCTGTCGTTCCTGCCGTCCCCGGTCGGATCAGCGGATCAGCGGGCCAGTGGCGTGGCGATGAACGAGTGCTCCTTCCCGAGGTAGAAGCCCTGGCCGACGATGACGCCGGCGTTGTTCGTGCCTCTGGCGGAGAGTTTGGTCCAGTTCGCCCCGGTGGCGTCGAGCAGCGAATCCAGCGCGTAGCACTGGCCGTCCTGGATCAGCGCAACGTGGTAATTCTTCCCGGTGCCATAGCCGCCAACCACCAGATCGTCGTTGGTGATGGCGGTGGGGGTGGGGTAGTACTTGCCTTCGCACATCGGCAGCTCCGCCGTCGTGTCGCCGTTGAACAGGAACCCGTGCATCTCCAAATTCGAGAGTGTGGAGTGGCCGACCACGTGGCCCAGGTCATTGATCGCTCGCGCGTATGACGTCTGGCTGTCAGCCAGCGCGCTCAGCCGATGCAGGGAACCATCGGCCTCCCACATGGCGGCATGCGGGCCGGAGACGCCCGCCGCCTGGCCCAGGTTGTTCAGGCTGTAGACCCTGGTGCTCTCCCCTCCCTGCAACATCGTCACCTTGCCTTTGCGCCACAAGGCGGATTTCCTGACCGGAGCGCCGTTGATGTTGCAACGCAGGATGAAGGCCACGTCACCGGCCTGGTTGATGTCGCCAACGTCGGTGTAGCCCTCCATCAACGGGTTGTCGCAACCTGCCAGTTGCTCCAGGTCGTTCAATTCACCGTCACGCGTCCACAACGCTCCCTGCACGGTGTCCATGTCGCCTTCGTCGCGGGCATATTCGCTCAGCACCTCGCCGGCATCGTTGACCCCGCCGTCGTAGCTGCAGTGGCCACTCGACCCTTGCAGTGCCTGGGCTTTCTTGCCGCTCTTCTTCACGAACATCACCTTCGTGCCGGTGTGGCTGTCACGCCCGCAGCCGACGATGTTGCCGTTGTCGCTGATGGCGATCACCCATATGGGCTTGATGCCGTTGCTGCGTTCCAGCATGTCGATGCGGTAGGCCGGCGGCGCGGCCAGCGCCGATCCAGCGGCAATAAGGCCGAGGCAGGTGACTGCCCACCGCAACACTGGCTGAGAAGAGAGGGTTGTTCGACCGTGCATGAAAAGCACTCCAGAAGATTTGTTGGAGCGCGCATGTTATTGATCGATAGAGGCTTCTCCCGTCATGGTCGTCACTCTTTTTGATAACATAGTGTATGCATAACTAATGTGTTAGGTCATGGTGTCACCAGAAGGCACCTCGTTGGGTGCCGTGCCGATCAGGTCCGCCACCCGGCGCGCGTCAGCGGCAGGCGCGCCACCGGCTGGCCCGTCGCTACGAAGAGCGCGTTGGCGATCGCCGGCGCGATCGTCGGCACGCCTTCTTCGCCCACGCCGGCGGGTCGCTCGCCGTTGCCGACGACCAGCAGGTCGATCGGCGGCAGCTCGGCCATGGTCGGCAAGCGGTAGGCGTCGAAGTTGCCCTCACGCACCTCACCGTGGGCGAAGTTGATCTCGCCGTACAACGCAGCGGCCAGGCCGAAGACCGTGCCGCCCATCAGTTGCGCCTGCACCGCATCGGGGTTGCCGACCCAGCCGGCATCGATCGCGGCCCAGATCTTGACCAGCTTGAATCGGCCGGGCTCGATGACCGCCAGTTCGACTACATGGCCGGCCACGGCGCGGTTGCCCTCGAACAGCGCGATGCCGCGGTGGTGGCCTGTCGGCAGTGCCTGGCCCCAGCCGGCGCGTGCCGCCAACCCGTCGAGCAGCGCCAGGGCTCGACGCTGGCGTGGCCCCTCGCCAGCGAGCAGGCGGCGCCGATAGGCGAGCGGATCGGTGCCGAGCGAGCGCGCCGCGCGGTCGATCATCGTTTCCAGGCAATAGGTGTTCTGCGAGGCACCGACCGAGCGCCAGTAGGCCAGCGGCACGCCTCGGTCGATCTTCGTGAACGCCAGATGGAACGCCGGCAGCGCATAGCTCTGGCCGAGCCAGGCCATCGATGATGAGAAGTCGGGCAGATCGTTCTCAGGCTCGCCGGCGACACCTGAATAGTCTTCGATGCGTGCGCCCGCCATGTCGGCGCGCATTGCGGTCGGCAGGCCGTCTGCGCCTAGCGCCAGGCGCAGCCGCACCGCGCTGGCCGGGCGGTAGAAGCCGGCACGCATATCGACCTCGCGCGACCAGATCGTCTTCACCGGCTGACCGGGAACAGCCTTGGCGATCAGTGCCGCCTCGACGGCGCAATCGAATTCGAGCCGGCGGCCGAAGCCGCCACCGCAGGGGCGGCTGTGCAGTTGCACGCGCTCGATGGCCAGGCCAAGCGCCTTGGCCACGGCGGCGCGCGTGTCCGACTGCGACTGGGTCGAGACCCAGATCTCGGCGCCGTCCTTGTCGACCCGCACGGTCGCGTTGAGCGGCTCGAGCGGTGCATGGGCCAGGAAAGGGAATTCGTAGAGTTGCTCGAGTGCGTTGGTGCCCGCTGCAGCAAGTGCTGTGGTCACGGCCGCTTCATCGAGCCGCGCATCGAGCCGCTTCGGGAACGCATCGCCACGGCCGGCCTGTACGGCCACACGCAACTCAGCCGCGTGCGTGTCGCTGTCGAGCTTCGCATGGGGGCCAGGTACCCAGCGCGGCTTCAGCTTGCGTGTGGCCTGCAGCGCGGTCCACCAACTGTCGGCGACGACGGCGACGGCACCGGGCAGGCGCACGATCTTGCGCACGCCCTTGATGGACTTGGCAGGCCGTTCGTCGAGCGCGGCGAGCTTGGCGCCGAAGCCAGGCCCGTGCAGCACGGCCGCATGCAGCTGGCCCGGCTGGTGCTCGTCGATGCCGTAGGCCATGCGGCCATCGGTCTTCGCCGGAATGTCGGTGCGCTGGCGATGCTGGCCGAGCACGGTCCACTGCTCGCGTGGCTTTGGGCTTGGCTTCTCGGGTGGGTGCAGCGCCGCCGCCTCGGCTAGCAGCGAGCTGATGGGCAACTGGCGGCTGCTCGCTGCGTGGATCACCTGGCCCTCGCG
>NZ_JBFUGE010000286.1:0-7730 GCF_056403075.1 Ideonella sp. P3_A4
GCCTTCCCCTATGTCGAGCCGATCTTCAGGCCGTAGGCCGTGTTCGAGCCCCAGTCGGCCACCACCGCGGTGGCGCGGTCGGCAGAGACAACCAGGCCGACCGGGCTCTTGAAGCCGTCGGCGACCACGCGGGTGCGGCCGTTCTTGTCGACGTGCTTGACTTCGGTGCCGCCGTAGTCGACCACATAGACAGACGCTTCGTCGGCCATCGCGATGCCGGGCCCGGGCTGTGAGAACTCGCGCGAGACAGTGCGCGCGCGCCCGTCTGGCCCGGCGAAGGCCACGCCGCCGTCGATGTTGGACACGGCGTAACTGCCGTCCGGGAACTGCACGGCGCCTACCGGGGTCTGCAGGTCACCCTCGACCGCCACCGTCAAGCGCCCGGCGGTGTCGGCAGCCAGGATCTGGTGCGTCGTCCGGTTGGCGATCAGCAGGCGGCCCTTGAGATCGAATGAAAGCCCAGCCGGTGTGCCGAGCCCGCGGACGAAAACCTCCTTCTTTCCCGAAGGCGAGATTCGCCAGACCAGGTCGCCGCTGTAGGAAGCGACGAAGAGGTCGCCGTTCGCCGCGAGCGCCAGGCCCGAAGGCCCGTTCAGGCCCGCGGCGACCTGGGTGGTTTCACCGCTCGGGGTGGTGGCGGTCACCGTGCCCGCGCTCCAGTTGGCCACCAGCAGGCGGCCGGCACGGTCGATCGCCATGCCGACCGGCGACGACAGGCCCGTGGTCAGAACGCGTTCACGCCGCCAGGGCGTCGATGCCGCCGTGGCGGCGGTGCTGCACATCGGGGCAAGGGCGCCCACTGCCGTCAAGACCTGTCGTCGCGTCATCACATCGTTGCTCCCACCAGTGCCGAAAGGTTGGACCGGATCAAGGTTTGCTCATCGGATGCGCTCAGGTGCAGGCAGCGCCATCCACGATCCCGGGCGGCGGTGCCGAGCGCGCTGTCGCCGACAACGGCCACCGGGTGCCCCACGGCGCTCAACATGGGCAGGTCTGAGATGTCGTCACCAAAGGCCCAGCAGTCGGCGGCTTCGCACTCGCGTTCAGCGAGGAAGGCGTCGATGGCCGTGGCCTTGCCTTGCCCGATGGTCTGCGGGGCTTCGAAGCGCCCGGTGTACTTGCCGCCGGCCTGCAACAGGCGGGTGGCGAGCATGTGTTCGACACCGAGGTGTTCGGCGATCGGCTCAAGGATCTCGACGAACGACCCCGAGACGAACACCGGCTCGACGCCCTTGTCGCGAAGCGATTCGAGTTCCTCGATCACTTCGCTGATGAAGAGCCTGGGGTCAGCGGTCACGTGGCGTGTCCAGGCGAGCGCACAGCTGGCCACCTCGTCGACCGACCGGCCGGAGAAGAACTCGTAGTAGCGGCGGTTGATGAGCTCGCGTGGCGTGTCGCTTTCGGTGAGCGCTCGCAGGATCGCCGTGACGTCCTTGTGCTCTTCGACGAAGGTTTCGTCGTTCAGCCCCTTCCAGCAGCGATACCAGAACTCGTGAAAGCTGAACATGCTCTTGATGCGCAGCAAGGTGCCGTCGACATCAAAGAATGCGTAAGGTTTGATCATTGTTTTTCCCCTCTGAGTTTTCTGTGGTGTTGGGTTTCAGGGCTTGGTACGCCGCCGGCTCAGCTCGGCAA
This sequence comes from Ideonella sp. P3_A4, assembly GCF_056403075.1. NCBI lineage: Bacteria > Pseudomonadati > Pseudomonadota > Betaproteobacteria > Burkholderiales > Sphaerotilaceae > Ideonella > Ideonella sp. P3_A4. The sequence continues at coordinate 1,636 of NZ_JBFUGE010000286.1, forward strand.
AGTCCGGGTTCGAGCCCAGCACACCGCCTTCGCCCCAACGGGTCTGCGGAATCTCGTTGATCACGACGATGATCTTGTCCATTGGTGCGTTGGTCACTTCATGCACGGTGTGGGTCAAGGCTTCGATCAGTGCTTTGCTCTTGTCGTCGCCGAGCGTGGGCCAGGTGGTGACGGAAATGAATGGCATGGCGKTCCTTCGAATCAGGAATGGGTTTCGAACTCGGCAAAGGCCGGTGCTTTCAGCTTGAGCTGGGCATGGATGTCGCCGCCCAGGCCGAACCAGCCGATCGCGCCCCCGCGGTTCATCTGGTAGCTCATCCACAGCACCACCACGTTCACCACGCGGTTGGCGCCAGGCTCGTCTGCCGCCGGGAAGGGGTTGGGCAGGCGGGCGTGGTAGCGCGCCGCGCCGCGCTCGTCGCAGACGAAAACGTTGGGCACGCCCAGCGGGCCGGGGCGGGTGGGGCCGCGTGGGTCGAGGTCGCGCTGCCGCAGCGACATCACCGTGTACAGGCTGTTCGGGATCAGGCCCGAGAACTCGAACTGAAAGTCCGCAGAACGGCGGTCCGGCGCCACGCGAACCTCCAGCTGGCCCCGTGCCTTGCACCACTGGCCCAGCGTGATGGGCGTGGTGACCTTCGGGCCGTCTTCAGTGCGAAGGTCCGGGATCGGCACTTCGTGGAAGGGGTAGCTGGGGCGCGCCAGTGTGTTCGCCTCGGGACATTGCTGCGGCGCAAACACCATCGGGTAGTTGTTGCAAGGCAGCGGCAGCGGCAAGGTGTGCAGCACCATGGCTTCGTCTTCGGGGCTCAGGCGCTCAGGCAGCTCACGGACGATCTCGTAGGGCAGGTTCTGGCCGAAAGGCGGCAGCGCGCTGTCGGCCGAGACGATTGCCCGCGACCACTCTGAGGTGGTTCCGCCGCCTGCGGCCGGCCGGTTGACGCGGCCGATGACGATGAAGTTGCCGTCCGCATCCATCACCTCGCTGGGCGGATAGGTCGGCCCTTGCGTCGTCAGGCTCAGGTCGTATGTCGCTKGGTTTGTCATGGGGCTCCCTGGTGGTCGCAAGGTGGCCCGCTCAGGCGGTGGCGAGTCGTGCGGCGTCGACCCGCGGCTGTGATGCGCCTTCCAGACTCGGTGCCGGCTGGCGATGCAGGTGCAGCAGGGCCTGCGCCTGTTGCTGCTCCTTGGCTTCGATCTTGGTGGCGTGAAAGGCCGTGAAGCCGAACGAGATCTGCGTCGCGCAGGCGCCGCCCTGCATCACCGAGATCAGCGTGTCGAAGCGCATGCGCGCCGGGTTGGCGATGTCCTTGGAGAGGATCTCGTAGCGCAGCGTCGCTTCGAGCGGGAACACGAAGCCGGTGAACTTGACGTCGACGCTGTTGATGACGAAGTAGTAGCGGTCGTGCACCGTGTGGCCGATGAAGTATTCCTCGGTCACGGCGAGGAACAGCTGCCGCGCGGCCTCGATCAGGATCATGCCCTGGATGTGCTGGCCGGTCTGGTGATCGGCCATCAGCTCGGAGCGTTCGTCCAGCAGCAGCGCAGCTTCGAAGCAGTGCTCATCGACCCGCATGGGGTGCGAGATGATCGAGTTCTGGATGCGGTGCTTGTGCGTCTGCAGCCGGCTTGCCCGGATGCTGCGACGCAGGGTGGGGCGGATGTCGATGTTGCGTGCCGCCAGCGCGTGCTGGGCCTGGTCGCAGATCGCCTGCAGCTCGGCCTCGCGCACGCCCTGGCCCGCGACCAAATGGCTGCCGTCGGGCAGCCGGTCGAACGAGCCGGTGCGGGCCATGTCGCCGAATTCGTTGATCGTGATCACGCCGTCGTGGCGGCAGAAATCCTTGAACTTGTTGCCTACGATGAAGACCGTTTTCATACAAACTTCTCGATTCAGGTGGTGAATGCCCACGCTTGTGGCGTTAGGCTCGGCTGTCTCCTGGCTGTGCCATCGTGAGCGATGGTCTCGTGTTGATCTCGACGACGCATCCCTTGGCGTCGCCCGAGGGGTCAAGCGTTCTGGGCCACGGCACCGGCGCGCACGGCCGCGTCGCTGAGCAGGATCAGCAGGCTGATCACCGCCGCCGCTGCGCAGACCGACGTGACCCCGATCCAGCCGGCATACGTCCACACCGGCCCGAGGACGGCGCTGGCCAGGCTGCCGGCGCCCAGGCAGGTCAGCAGGTACAGCGACGATGCCGCGCCGCGCCGCTGGGTGGGGACGCGTTCGGCAATCCGAACGAACACCGCGGGCTGGCAGACGAACACGCCGAGAAAGATCGCGAACAGGCCGACACCRACGCTGGTGATCGATTGCGCCCAGACCAGGCTGGCGATCGCACCGATGACGATGGCCAGGCCGGTGACACCCACCGCCAGCGACCCGATGCGCCCGACCAGCCTGCCGGATAGCGGCGCCCCCAGCACCGAGCCCAGCCCGAGCAGGCTGATCGATCCGATGGTCGCGCTGTCGAACGAGAACGGCGGTTCGTGCAGCCGCAGCGTCAGGAAGGTGACGGTGCCGAGGTAGCCGAAGAAGAGCAGAAAGCCGGTGGCGAACGGGCGCAGYAGGTCGGGCGCCGCCATCATGCGCAGCGACTCGGCATAGACATCGACACTGAGCTTTCGCTTGGCGCCGGTGGTTTCGTCAGGCAGCGTCCACGCCAGTGCCGCCATGGCCAGCAAGACGCCCGCCAAGGTCATCTGCGCCCCGCCGATGCCGGCATGGGCCGCCAGCAGCGCCATGCCCGCGCGCCCCAGCGTGATGCCGACGACCGAGGCCGCGATGATCAGGCCGAAGAACGTGCCGATCTGTTCCTTGGGGGCGATGCGAGGCATCAGCGCGAACATCGCGACTGGCACCGCCGCAGCGGCAGCGCCWTGCACCCCCGTGGCGACCAGGAAGCCGATGTAGTTGGGCGTCAGCGCTGCCAGCAGCGTGGAGGCGGCCGCCGCCGCCAACCCCAAGCCGGCGAGTCGCCGGGGGCTGAACAGATCGGACAGCGGGCCCAGCACGAAGAAGGCCAGGGCGTAGGCGATGCTGCAGACGCTGAAGGCGAGGCGGGCGTCGTTGATCGAGACGCCGTACTTGCCGGCGATGTCACCGAACACCGCTTGGGCCGAATACACCGACGCGACCGCCAGGCAAGTCGTGGCGCAGGCGATGAGGGCGACGGCAACGTGCCGGTTGGGTTGGGAGGCGTTCATCGCGTCGTCCTAGACCGCTGCGGTTGCGCCGCCGTCCACGTTCAGCGTGGCGCCGTTGATGTGGCAGGCCCGTGGCGACAACAAGAAGGCGACCGCGTCGGCCACGTCGGCAGGGCTGGCCAGTCGCCCGGTCGGGATCTTTTCCTGCACCTGCCGGTTGACGTCTTCGGGCTGCAGGCCGAAGCGGGCTGCCAGCGCGGCGCAGATGTCGTCCCACAGCGGGGTAGCGGTAGCGCCCGGGTTGACCACGTTGACGCGGATGCCTTGCCGCCCGAGGTCACGCGAGATCGCCTTGGCGAAGCCCGCCAGACCGCAGTTGACGGTGCTGTTGATGGGGAAGTGCGGGTCTGGCTCCTGGCTGAAAACGCCGTTGACGACGACGACCCGGCCGGATCGCCGGTTGACCATTTCAGCGGCCACCGCACGGGTCAGCCGGATCGTGCCCAGCAGCTTGCCGCCGACCGTTTCGTCCCACATCGCTTCGGTGGTTTCCAGCAGCGGCGCGACCGGGCCGTCGCCGGCAGCGTGCACCAGGTCTGTGATGGTGCCGAAGCGCGTGACGATCTGCGCCACGGCCTTGTCGACGGACTGGGCGTTGCCGATGTCGACCACCTGGGTGAACAAGCGGTCCTTGGTCTCGGTGCTCGCCAGCGCCTGGCTGGCGCGCCCCAGCTTGGCTTCATCGCGGCCGAGCATCACGACGCGCAGGCCGTCCATCAGCAGCCGCAGGCAGATGGCGCTGCCCATGCCGCCGGTGGCGCCGCTCACGAGGGCCACGCGGCTGTGGGGTTGGTCGAGGTGCGATTGGGTCTTCATCGAGCGTATCCCTCAGGCCGCAGCCACGTGCTTGTAGATCTTGGTGTACAGGCCGCGGTCGCCGCCGGTGATGAACTGGTCGCCCGCCTCGCGGACGATCTGCTGGTAGCGCGGCGAGCTGAAGGTCGCGGTGTAGTCTTCGACCGACCCGGCGAAGCCCGACACGAACATCACGCCCGGCTCGGTGCTGATGGCCGAGTGGTAGGCCAGGAAGACCTCGACCTGCGGCGTCGTGCGCACGACATCGAAGATCGTCCGGTCGCGCCAGGCGCGGTAGTCGACGAAGTTKGCCGGTGGCACCTCAACGTGCCGCAGCTGGACGTAGGGCGTGGTGGGCAGCGCGTCGGACGTGTCCTTGGGCGCCTCGACGAATGTCAGCAGCTGACGCCGAAAGTCGCTGGCCATGTCGTGCCCGAGCGCGTCCCACGTGGTGGCCCACCACGCCGGCAGGGTGGCCGCATCGGCCAGTGATTCGAGCGCGCACAGCTCGAGCACGGTGCTGCCGTCGAGCGCTTCGTAAACGCGCCGCCGGGTGACGCTCTTTGGTGCGGGCAGCGCCGCCCAGGCGCTCGAGACGCGGCCGGTTGCACCTGCTTTGGGCGTTAGTTCGGTGATCAGCAAAACTTGAGTCGACATGGTTCACTCCATTGGGAAAGAAGGGGGTAATGCGGGCAGGGCGGGATCGGGCGGGGCTGGCCGCCGCAGGCTCGGCTCTTGCTTACGCTTGCTCGCGTTCGGCCAGGACGTCTTTGGCCGCCAGCAGTGCGTTGATGGCGGCCGGGAACCCCGCATACGCGGCGACGTGGATCAGCGCTTCGACCAGTTGTTCGCGCGTTCCGCCCACATTCAGCAGGCCGTGCACATGCACCTTCAACTGAGGCACCGCGGTGCCCATGRCCGCAAGCGCCGCCACGGTGATCAACTCGCGCTGGACCAGGTTGAGGCCGGGTCGGGTGTAGATGTCGCCAAAGCCGAACTCGATGATGAACCGGCCCAGGTCGGGTGCCAGGTCGGCCAGCGAGGCGATCACCTTCTCGCCTGCGTGCCCGTCGATGTGCATCAGCGCTTCCCATCCGGCGCGGAACCTCGCGTCGGGCGGCGCGTCGGCCGTGGCAGCCGCCGTGGGGGCGGGGGCGTGCCCAATGCCGCGTTCGCGAAACACCTCTTGCGCGGCGAACACGCCGTTCAGCCCCGCCGGGAAGCCGGCGTAGACCACGAGGTGCATCATCAGCTCGACCAGTTCCTCGCTGCTGCAGCCCACGTTCAGTGCCCCGGCGACGTGGAACTTCAGCTGGGGCCGTGCGTTGCCCAGGGCGGCCAGCGCGGCCACCGTGATCAGCTGCCTGTCTTTCAGCGTCAGGTGCGCGCGGGGGTAGATCTCGCCGTAGACGAAGCTGATCGCCAGCGTGGCGAGATCAGGGGCGATGTCTGCCAGGCCGTCGATGATCGAGGGGTGTTGGGTGCCTTCGATCCGGCGCAGGCATTCGAGGCCGCTGCGGTAGGTGGTGCTGTCCATGGGGGTGTTCGTACTTGCCATAGGCTCACAATACGTACACCTTGAAAGCTAGGCCAATGCTCTTTTTGCTGATACCTTTCGGGCATCAAATCAAAACACAGTGGGGGATCGATGAGGCATCAGCTGAAGCTGCGGCAGTTGACGTACTTCATTGCCGTCGCCGAAGAACTGAGCTTTCGGCGCGCGGCTGAGCGCCTGTTCATCACCCAGCCGCCGCTGAGCCGGCAGATCAAGTCACTGGAAGAAGCGCTGGGGGCCTCGCTGTTCGACCGCGATCGGCAAGGCGTGCGGTTGACGGAGGCCGGCCACAGCTTCCTGGCCGACGCGCGGGCCCTGCTGCGGGAATCGGAACAAGTGCTGGTGCGTTTCAAGCCGCGGCCGACCGAAACCAAGCTCACGTTGACACTTGGCATCACGACGGTGATCGACGTCGGCCTGTTCGCGGGCATCGACACCGCGTTCGAAAAAATCTACCCCGGGGTTCGCGTGACCGTCAAGCCGCAGATCTCCTCGCACTCGATCCGCGACCTGAACCAGGGTGTGATCGACGTTGCGG
>NZ_JBFUGE010000287.1:0-7719 GCF_056403075.1 Ideonella sp. P3_A4
CCGCCAGCTTGGCCTGCTCGAAGACCTGGTCAGGCGTCATGCGGAGCTTCTTTTCCATGTGCAGCGCACTGGTCGCGATGAAGGTGTGGATGCGGCCGCGCTCGGCGCCGGCCAGTGCCTCGGCCGAGCGGGAGATGTCGCGGTCGTTGGCCCGCGCCAACGAGCAGACGGTGGAATCTTTGATCTGCGCCGCGATGGCTTTCACCGCCTCGAAATCGCCGTTCGACGAGGCGGCAAAGCCGGCTTCGATCACGTCGACACGCAGTCGCTCCAACTGGCGCGCGATGCGCAGCTTCTCGTCTTTGGTCATCGAGGCGCCAGGCGATTGTTCGCCGTCGCGCAAGGTGGTGTCGAAGATGATGAGCTTGTCAGCCATGGCAGTCTCGAAGGGTGGTGGACAAAACAAAAACGGCCCGCTGCTTGCGCATTGCGGGCCGTTGATCGGGGAGAAATCTACAGAAAACGGACGTGGTCGATCAGCGAGCCCTGAGAGCTCCTAGTAGCAGCAAAGCAATGGCGATCGACGGCCGGATCATGTTGGATTCAATATAACACGCAGATGCGGCGGTGCAGCAACGAAAAGCTCTCAAGAAACGAAGGGCCGTTCCCGAGTTTCTTGACCCCCCCGCGGGGGGCGGGCCGGACACGGCCCTGGGGGCTCTCAATGCAGGCCGCGCTCGTCCGGCTCGTCGGTCGAGGTGGCGATCACGCTGACCGGCTGGCCCTTCATCTTTCGGTAGCCGTAGACGATGTAACCCGAGATGCCGTACGCGCAGAAGACACTGAAAAGCACGGTGGGCGGATGGATCGTGACCAGCGCAATGCCGAGCGCAATCGCGACGATCACGATGAAGGGCACCGTGCGCTTGAAGCTCACATCCTTGAAGCTGTAGAACGGCGCGTTGGTGACCATCGTCAGCCCGGCGTAGAGCGTCAGGCAGAACGTGCCCCACGGCAAACCAGCGTACTGGGCAGCACCTTGATAGCCTGCAGCGTCCATCACCCAGATGAAGCCGATCACCAGCGCGGCAGCCGCGGGGCTTGGCAGACCCTGGAAGAAGCGCTTGTCGACGACCGCAATGTTGGTGTTGAAGCGCGCCAGGCGCAGCGCGGCGCAAGCACAGTAGACGAAGGCCGCGATCCAGCCGGCCTTGCCCAGGCTGTTCAACACCCACTCGTAGACGATCAGCGCCGGCGCCGCGCCGAAGCTGACCATGTCGGACAGGCTGTCCATCTGCTCGCCGAACGCGCTCTGCGTGTTGGTCATGCGCGCCACGCGGCCGTCCAGGCTGTCGAGCAACGCGGCGGTGAAGATGCCGTACGCGGCCTGCTCGAAACGGCCATTCATCGCCATCACGATCGCATAGAAGCCGCCGAACAGGGCCGCCAGCGTGAACAGATTGGGCAGGATGTAGATGCCACGGCGACGCGGGCGGCGCGGCTCGTGGAACTCGATGTCATCGTCATTCGGCGCGACGGCGACGGCATCAGCGGGAGAAAGGTCCGGTTCGGGCATGGGCGGGGAGGATAACGCAGGCGTGTCGCCAAAAGTAAGCGGGCCGCCCGAAGGCGGCCCTTGAACATCAAGCGGTACGCCCGCTCGACGCCCGATCAGTTACGGCTCTTGTCGACCAGCTTGTTGGCCTTGATCCACGGCATCATCGCGCGCAGCTTCTCGCCCACCACTTCGATCTGGTGCTCTTCGGTCAGGCGGCGGCGCGAGATCAGTGTCGGCGCGCCGGCGCGGTTCTCGAGGATGAAGCTCTTCGCGTACTCACCGGTCTGGATGTCCTTCAGGCACTGCTGCATGGCCTTCTTGGTCTCGGCCGTCACGACCTTCGGGCCGGTGACGTACTCGCCGTACTCGGCGTTGTTCGAGATCGAGTAGTTCATGTTGGCGATGCCGCCTTCATAGATCAGGTCGACGATCAGCTTCAGCTCGTGCAGGCACTCGAAGTAGGCCATCTCGGGCGCGTAGCCGGCTTCCACCAGCGTCTCGAAGCCGGCCTTGATCAGCTCGACGGTGCCGCCGCACAGCACTGCCTGTTCGCCGAACAGATCGGTTTCGGTTTCTTCGCGGAAGTTGGTCTCGATGATGCCGGCCTTGCCGCCGCCGTTGGCTGCTGCGTAGCTCAGCGCCAGGTCGCGCGCCTTGCCGCTCTTGTCAGCGTGCACGGCGATCAGGTGCGGCACGCCGCCCCCCTGGCTGTAGGTGTTGCGCACGGTGTGGCCCGGAGCCTTCGGGGCGACCATCCAGACGTCCAGGTCGGCGCGCGGCTGCACCTGGCCGTAGTGCACGTTGAAGCCGTGGGCGAATGCCAGCGAAGCACCTTCGCGGATGTTCGGCTCGACTTCCTTCTTGTAGACCTCGGCGATCTGCTCGTCCGGCAGCAGGATCATGACCACGTCGGCGCTCTTCACCGCTTCAGCCACTTCAGCCACCTTCAGGCCGGCCTTTTCGACCTTGGCCCACGAAGCGCCGCCTCGGCGCAGGCCGACTGTCACCTTGACCCCGCTGTCGTTCAGGTTCTGAGCGTGAGCGTGGCCTTGTGAGCCGTAGCCGATGATGGTGACGTTCTTGCCCTTGATGAGGCTCAGATCGGCGTCCTTGTCGTAGTAGACCTTCATGATGTTTCTCTCTGGCTGGCGGGAAAAATTGAAACTCGGATGGGTGTGTGGGGCTGGTGTTCAGACCCGCAATATGCGCTCGCCGCGGCCGATGCCGCTGGTGCCGGTGCGCACGGTTTCGAGGATGGCGGCGCGGTCGATGCCTTCGATGAACGCGTCGAGCTTGCCGGCGTCGCCGGTCAACTCGATGGTGTAGCTCTTCTCGGTCACGTCGATGATGCGCCCGCGGAAGATGTCGGCCATCCGCTTCATCTCTTCGCGCTCCTTGCCGACGGCGCGAACCTTGATCAGCATCAGCTCACGTTCGGTGAACTGGCCCTCGGTCAGGTCGACGACTTTGACCACGTCGACCAGGCGGTTCAAGTGCTTGGTGATCTGCTCGATCACCTCGTCGGAACCCGTCGTGACGATGGTCATGCGCGACAGCGACGGGTCTTCCGTCGGCGCGACCGTCAGGCTTTCAATGTTGTATCCGCGGGCGGAAAACAACCCCACCACGCGTGACAAGGCGCCGGGCTCGTTCTCGAGCAGCACGGCGATGATGTGTTTCATGATCGTTCTMCTGACGCGCTCTTCACAGCCGGCGGCGGTAACCGCCGGCGCTTGGCCACGCCGTTAGAAACAGGAACAACAAATGATCTGAGGCTGTGCCGGTGATTCGGCCGACGCCGCCCGCGTGGCGGTAACCACGCGCGCAGCAGCGGCCTTCACGCCGTCACAGGTCCTCGGACCCCAGCAGCATCTCGGAGATGCCCTTACCCGCCTTGACCATCGGCCAGACGTTCTCGGTCGGGTCGGTGCGCACGTCGAGGAAGACGGTTCGGTCCTTCAGGCGGATCAGCTCCTTCAGGGCCGGCTCCACCTCGGACGGTTTCTCGATCTTGATGCCGACGTGGCCATAGGCCTCGGCCAGCTTGACGAAGTCCGGCAGCGCGTCCATGTAGCTGTGCGAGTAGCGGCCCTGGTAGTCCAGTTCCTGCCACTGCCGCACCATGCCCAGGTAGCGGTTGTTCAGTGAAACGATCTTGACCGGCGTCTTGTACTGCTGGCAGGTCGAGAGTTCCTGGATGCACATCTGGATCGAGCCTTCGCCAGTGATGCAGAACACATCACTGTCCGGCTTGGCGAGCTTGATGCCCATCGCGTATGGCAGGCCGACACCCATGGTCCCTAAGCCACCGGAGTTGATCCAGCGGCGCGGCTCGGCAAAGCCGAAGTACTGCGCGGCCCACATCTGATGCTGGCCGACGTCGGACGTGATGTAGGTGTCGCGTCCGCGCGTCAGTTGCCACAGCGTCTCGATCACATGCTGCGGCTTGATGACGTCATCGCTCTTGCGATAGGCGAGGCACTCTTTCTTGCGCCAGTCGTTGATCTGCGACCACCAGCCGTTGATGGCTTCCTTGTCCGGTTTGGTGGTCGACTCCTTCAGGTGCGCGATCAACTCCTGCAGCACATCCTTCACGTCACCGACGATCGGAATGTCGACCTTCACTCGCTTCGAGATCGACGACGGGTCGATGTCGATGTGGACGATCTTGCGTTCGACCGAAGCGAAGTGCTTCGGGTTGCCGATCACCCGATCGTCGAAGCGCGCACCGACGGCCAGCAACACGTCGCAGTGCTGCATCGTCATGTTGGCTTCGTAGGTGCCGTGCATGCCCAGCATGCCGAGGAACTTCGGGTCGCTCGACGAGATGGCGCCCAGGCCCATCAGCGTGTTGGTGCAGGGGTAGCCCAGGATCTCGGCCAGCTCGCGCAACTCGGCCGAGGCATTGCCCAGGATCACACCGCCGCCGGTGTAGATGTAAGGCCGCTTGGCGCCCATCAGCAGCTGCGCTGCCTTGCGGATCTGGCCGCCGTGGCCCTTCTTGACCGGGTTGTACGAGCGCATCTCGACGCGCTCAGGGTAGTGGAACGGCGCCGTCTTCAGTGACACGTCCTTAGGGACGTCGACCACCACCGGGCCAGGCCGGCCGGTGCGGGCGATGTGGAAAGCCTTCTTGATCGTCGAGGCGAGATCGCGCACGTCCTTGACCAGGAAGTTGTGCTTGACGATCGGGCGGGTGATGCCGACGGTGTCGCATTCCTGGAACGCATCCAGGCCTATCGCGGGTGTGGGGACTTGCCCGGTGATGATCACCATCGGGATCGAGTCCATATAGGCCGTCGCGATGCCGGTCACGGCATTCGTAACACCTGGGCCCGAGGTGACCAGCGCGACGCCGACCTCACCGGTGGCACGCGCATAGCCATCCGCCGCGTGAATGGCCGCCTGTTCGTGGCGAACCAGCACGTGCTGGATGCTGTCTTGCTTGTACAGCGCGTCGTAGATGTAGAGCACCGCGCCGCCTGGGTAGCCCCAGAGGAACTTCACGCCTTCGGCCTGAAGACAGCGGACGAGGATTTCAGAGCCGTTCGGCTCTGCGGAGGGGGAGGAAGAGTGCGGTTGTGCCGAAGCGGYACGCTTGACTTCCGCGGCAGACATGTCCATTTCGAACCTTTGTGAATTTCTCTGACGAAAAACCATCGGTGAACCTCCTCGCGCCCTCGTGAGGCGGACTTGGAACCTGCGCGATCAACATTGCCGTTACCCTTGGTCGGGGCGGCCTGAACGACGAGTTCGCAAATTGTGCGAAGCAGCATTATTGCATCGTCTGACAGCTTCTCGGGGCAACTTGCAAGTCGAATGACATAATCGCCGCCGATTTCGAGGGGCTGCGGCTCCCTTGTGCCTTGGCCACCGACAAAGAACTCACCGACTTCCTCAAGAACGTTGAAAAGCGCGCATTCAAGCGCACGGCGTATGCCGTGCGCGACGATGACGCGGCGCTCGACATCGTCCAGGACTCGATGATCCGGCTGGCAGAGAAATATGCCGACCGGCCTGCGGCCGAGCTGCCCTTGGTGTTCCAGCGCATCCTGTCGAACGCGACGATGGACTGGTTCCGGCGCCAAAAAGTGCGCAACGCGGTCATGACCAACCTGTCGGACTTCGACGGCGGCGCCGAAGATTCCGATTTCGACCTGCTCGAACTGCTGGCCACGGTCGAGGGTTCGCTGGGTGCCGAGAGCGCGGCGGACACGGTCGGACGGGAACAGATATTGCTTTTGATAGAGAAAGAGATTGCCCTGCTGCCCGGCCGTCAACGGGAAGCCTTCCTGCTTCGTTACTGGGAAGAACTGGATGTTGCAGAAACCGCCTCGGTCATGGGTTGCTCGGAAGGCAGCGTGAAAACGCATTGCTCAAGAGCTGTTCATGCACTGGCGAAATCGCTCAGAGCCAAGGGAATCACACCATGAACAGCACCGCCACCCACTCCGCCACCGATGCCGCCCGCCTCGAGGCGCGCTTCGGCCTGCGTATCGGGGCGCTGCTCAACGAGCAGGCCCAACGCACGCCGCACGACGTGTCCGAACGCCTTCGCGTCGCCCGCGAACAGGCGGTGGCGCGCGCGCGAGCCACCCGCCTGGCCCCGGCCAGTGCCACTGCGCCGGCTGACGTGGTGGTCGGCAGGGGCCGCAGCGCCACTTTGGGCCGCCAGCCCAGCTGGTTGTTCCGCTTCGCCTCGGTGATGCCGCTGATCGTGCTGGTGGCCGGCCTGATCGCGATCGACGAATGGCATGACCGCGAGCAGATCGAAGCCGCCGCCGATGTCGACACAGCCTTGCTGGCCGACGAGCTGCCGCCCGACGCGTACAGCGACGCCGGTTTTGTCGAGTTCCTCAAGCAAGACGCCCCTCAATAAACCCACCGCCCCCCGAATCGTTCGCTGACGTGAGCTCACGCCGCCTCCCCCCCCTTGCTGGCCTCCCGGCCGCCACCCTGGCTTTGCTGCTGGGTCTGGTGCTGCCTGTGCCGGCAGCGCCACCGGCTGCCAGCGGGCCCGCGTGGTCACAGCTGTCGCCGGCGCAACAAAAGGCGTTGACGCCGTTGCGCAACGACTGGGGTGACCTGGACGCCGGCCGAAAGCAGAAGTGGCTGGAGGTCGCGTCGCGCTTCGGCACGATGCCGCCACCGCAGCAGGAACGGGTCCGGGAACGGATGACGGAATGGGCGCGCCTGTCGCCGTCGCAGCGCACCGAGGCCCGCATCAACTACCAGCAGTCCACCCAGGTGGCGCCGCAAGATCGGCAAGCCCGCTGGGAGGCCTACCAAGCGTTGCCGCCGGAAGAGCGCGCGGCACTCGCCGCCCGCGCCAAACCCAGCCCGGTTCAGAGCCAGCCCCCCAGCCCGGCGATGACCTTGCGCAACGCCCCGGTGGATGCGCAGGCACCGAAGTCCAACATCGTTTCGCCGACGCACGGCACCACTGCGCCGCCCCGACCGGTGGGGCCCACCGTCGTGCAGGCCAGTCGTGGCGCGACCACCTCGCTGGTGACCGCCACGCCCCGGCCGCCGTTGCACCAGCAGCCCGGTCAGCCCAAGATTGCAGCCAGCCCCAGGCAGATCGACAAGACCACCTTGTTGCCCAAGCCGGGTGCGACGCTGCCGCCGCCGATCAAATCAGCCAGGCTGGCGCCGGCGCCATCGGGCGCCGCTCCATTGCCGGCTGGCGCCGCGTCTTCGGCGCAGTGAGCGCCACGCCCGCCACCACCGGCGACGAGCAGTCGCCTGCTGCCGATTTGACAGCGCCAGCGCTGTCACGCCGCATGGCCGCGTTCGTCTATGAAGGCGTGTTGTTGTTCGGCGTCGTCATGATTTCGGGTTACCTGTATTCAGCGCTGACGCAGATGCGCCATGCGATGAAGGGCACTTTCGGCCTGCAGGTCTTCCTGTTCGTCGTGCTCGGCATCTACTTCACCTGGTTCTGGTCGCGCGGCGGCCAGACCGTCGCGATGAAGGCCTGGCACATCAAGCTGCTGGACGCGCAAGGGCGCCCCGTGTCACAGGCACGCGCCGCTGTGCGTTACCTGCTGAGCTGGCTCTGGTTTGCACCGGCGCTCCTGGCGGCCCACCTGTCGGGCCTGAAGAGTGGTGGCAGCATCTTCGGCATCCTCTTTGCCGGCGTGGCGGCCTACGCTGCCCTCGCCCGCTTGAACCCGCAACGCCAGTTCTGGCACGACGTGGTCTGCGGCACGCGCCTGGTC
>NZ_JBFUGE010000288.1:0-7684 GCF_056403075.1 Ideonella sp. P3_A4
TGCCAACGCGCGTTGTCAGCGCATCAACCAAGTTATCGGCGCATGAACCTGCACGATGAACCACAACTCGCGCTGACACGGCCGCTGCGCATCGGCATCGACGGCGAGGCCCTGCGCCATCCGTTGACCGGCGTGGGTCGCTATGTCTTCCACATCGGCCGTGCGCTGGAACGCCTGTTGCCGGAAGCCGAGTTCTTTGCCTACGCACGTGGCCCGGAAGACGAACTCGCGCTGCCGTCCGCTCGCTGGAGGGCTCGGATCGAAACGTCGGAGATGTGGCGCAAGTTGTCGTCGATGGCCTGGGTCAAGTGGCGCAGCCATGCGTTTATCCGCCACGATCGGCTCGATTCGTACTGGGCCGGCCGGTCGTTGCTGCCCACGTTGCCGTCGAGCGTGACGACCTTGTCGACCGTGCACGACCTGAACTGCTGGGTCGCGCCGGAGACGATGCCGTTCAATGACCGCTGGGCGCACCGCCGGTGGCTGCGCGAGGACTTGCGACGCGCCGACCACGTGGTCGCCAACTCCAATGGCACCGCCAAACGGTTGCGGGCGCTGATGGGTGTGCAGCCGAAGGCCGTGGCGCATCCTGGTGTCGATGCCGGCTTTGCGCGCGCACGGGACATTGACGAGGCGCCATGGTGCGATGAGCTTCGCCGGCGCGGCCTGCGCCAACCCTATCTGGTGGCGGTGGCAACGTGGGAGCCTCGCAAGAACCTCGCGTGTTTGCTGCAGGCGTTCGTCGAGCTCAAGCGCGGTGGCCAGCTGGCCGGCTACCAGCTGGCGCTCGTCGGAGCGCATGGCTGGGGTGGTGACGCGCTGCAGGCGCTGCTTGACGATGCCGCTGAGCACGGGGTGATCAGCACCGGGTACTTGCCTGACGACTGCATGCCGACGCTCTACCGCGGTGCAGAAGCGCTGGTTTGCCCGTCGCTCTACGAAGGCTTCGGCATGCCCGTGGCCGAGGCCCTGTGCTGCGGTACGCGGGTGGTGATCTCGGACGTGCCGGAGCTGCGCGAGGCCGCGCGAGGACAAGGCATCGTCGTGCCGCCGACTGTCAAAGGCCTCGGTGCGGGCATCGTGCAGGCCGTGACCAGCCCGCGACCCGCACTCAACTCGCATGCCGCGGCCTTCTCATGGGCGGAGGCGGCGCGGCGTATCGCCCCGCTGCTGGCCGAGCGTCGCATCGTGGTGTGACCTCCGGCGACAGCGCACGGCGGGCGCGCTGTGTCGATGATCACTGCGGCACGATGCGCTGACTTGCCATCTCACGCTTCAGCACCTCACCCTCGTTGTCGAGCCGCACCGCGGCCAGGCCGAGGAAAGGCTCGTCGTGGGCCCGCATCGCTTCGGGCGTGGCCTGGGTGTAGGCGGTCACCGCCTTCAGGCCCAGTGCGTGCAACTGCCGGTTGGCGTCTTCGGCGCTGGCCAGGGCCTTGACGCTGCGTTCCAGCAGCGCCGTCACCGCCTGCGTGATGCGGCGCTGCTCTTCCAGCGTCTGCGCGGTGGCCTGCAGCTTGGTCTGGGCCTCTTCCAGCTCGCGCGCCAGCGCCTCGCGTTGCGCCTGCTCGTTCTTCAGGTCGCCTTGCAGCCGTTCGCCCTCGGCCTTGGCGCGGTCGAGGCTGGTGCGCAGGCTGGCCGCCTGGCCGCGGCTTTGGGCCTTCTCGGCCGCCAGTGCCTGCTGGTTCGACTGTTCCTGCGCAGCGAGTTTGTCGCGCTCGGCCTTGATGCCGGTGAGTTCTTGCTGGGCCTGTTGCAGCTGCTGCTGGGCACGGCGCGCAGCCTCGCGCAGCTGAGCGCTGCGCTTGTCGTCTTCGGCGTGGCTGAGGCCGGCGTGCACGAGCAGCACGCACAGCAGACCGATTCGAAACGGGGCGGTGAGGGTCATCGTCAGCTCCTTCCGATTCAGAAGCGCAGGTTGGCTTCGAGTTGGATCGTGTCGATGCGCAGCGGAGCGCTGCTCATGTTGCCGACCGGATGGCCGGTGTTGTCGATGTAGCGGGCGCCATCGTCCAGCTCGCGGGTGCTGAAGTAGCGCAGGCCCAGCGTCGCGTTGTCGACGAAGGCGTATTCGCCGCCGACGCCGAAGCCCTTGTAGTTGGTGCCGCCGCCGTGCCAACCGCTGTCGGTGAAGGCGTCGATCCACGCGTCGCGCTCGAAATGGCGGTAGGCGATGAAGCTGCGCCAGTCGCCACGGTCCTTCACCTTGGGCATGCCGAAGCCGAACTTCAGCTGGTAGCCGGTGGTCTTCTCTTTCAGGCCGGTCATGTCCTGCCCGGCACGGCGGCTGATCTCAGCCAAGTCGAAGCCGGTGTTGCGCACGTAGTCGACGTCGAAGTTGGCCTGGTACGGGCGGAACAGCTTGGCGGTCACGCCCAGCGTCAGGTCGACCGGGCGGAAGTTCGACGCCAGGCCCCAGGTGGCCACCTTGGAACACCCGGGGGTGTCCGGTGTCGTGATGCAGATCGGCGCGTTCAGGTTGATCAGCGTGTTGCCCTTCTGGCGCACCGAAGCGGCGTACTGGCTGGTCAGGTAAGGCACGACGCCAACGTTCTGGTTGACCGGCGGCGGCCCGTTTTCGCGCACACCGGCCATGTTCTGGAAGTTGTAGTAGCCCAGCGCCGCGCGCAACTGCCAGTCGCCACCCGACGACGCCCAGTCGACGCCGATCTGCGCGCCGTACAGCCACCTGTCGTGCTTGACGGTGGCGAACTCTTCGAGCGGGAACGCGCCGCCGATGCCGAAGCCGTACAGGCCGGGGCCGAGGTCCAGCTCACCCTTCGCAGCGACACCGTCGATCGCCAGGTCGTCGGGCCACAGCAGCTCGCTGTGGTCGAACGGCACCGCCATGCGTCCGCCCTTGAGCCAGTCGCCTTGCACCGGTTCCCACTGCAGCCAGGCGCGGTCGAAGCCGACGGCGTAACGGTTGAAGTCGTTGCCCAGCGTCTGCGACTCGGAACTCGGGCTGCCCGACGAGCCGCCAGTCGCGATGCGCACACCGCCGGTCACGTCACCGGCCTTGGCGGTGACGCCCACACGCGCACGCACCGTCATGCGGCTGCGGTCGTTCTGGGTGTTGGTCAGGTCCGGCGCCCAGGCGGGCGACTCTTGCGCATAGTTCTGCAGCGTGAAGCTTTCGGCGGCCGCGTTGTTCTTGTCGAACAACTCGCCCTGTGCGCGCACGCGCACATCACCTTCGACCGTGACCGACTTCAGCCAACCGGGCAGCTTGCGGCCATCGGTCCAGCCTTCGTCGCGCGCGGTGGCGAGGATGTCGTTGCGAACCTCATCCTTGATCTGCGCCTTGGTCGTCTCGGCCAGGTAGGGCACGCGCACGACATTGCGCGCGGGCTGGCCCCAGCCAGCGCCCGCGGCGGCGCTGCCGCTGGTCGGCCCGGCGGCGTCGCGTGACTTGCGCAACAGCTCGTCGGCCTTGGCGCGCGTCAGCAGGCCTTGTTCGACTAGCGCATCGATCAGCGCCAGCGTGGTGTTGCGCAGTTCGGTCAGCGTTGCGCGTTCGCCCGCATCGGCCGATGCCGCAGCGGGGCCTTGCGCGTGGGCGGCCAGCGCCGCCCAGGCCAAGGTCGACAAGGCCACCGCACGGGCGCCCCGGGGGAGGTGGTCAACAGCCATTCATCAACTCCGTCAGTTCTGAAAAATTTGAGGCAAGGTGCAGCGGCAGGCTCAGCCGCCCGGCCGCACCGTCAGGCGAAAGCGCATCGGTTGCGCCAGCGCTTGCTGTTGGGGTGGCAGCTGCAGCCGCTCGGCGCTCTTGTCGAGCGCGGCCTGCAGGGCAGCCTGGCGCCGCGCTTCGATCGACGCGCCGGCGTCTTCGATCTCCCAGCGGCTCACGTGGCCGCTGGTCTCGACCCACAGCGCGAAGGTGGCGGTCAACTCGCCGGCATCGGCGCTCAAGTGGCGCTCCAGTTCGTCGCGCAGCAATTGCCGCACCGCATTCGCATAYAGCCGCTCTTGCGCGCGGCGCGCGTTGTCGTTGCCGGCGCCGGAGGCCGCGGTGCCGCCGATCGTCGGCGCGCCACCGCGGTAGTCCTGCGAGACGTTGCCGGCCGCGAACGCACTGGGCCCATTGCCGGCGGCGCCTTCCATCTTCAGCGGCTCGGGCGTGGGGGCTTGCGGCTTGGGTTGCGGCTCGGGCGCCGGGTTTTCCTTGTTCGGCTTTTGCGGCTCTTCCTTGCGCTCTTTGGGCGGCGGCGGCGGGGGAGGCGGCGGCAGCTTGTCGGGCAGCACAGCGATGCGCGCCACTTGCTGCTTGGGCTGCGCGGCGTCTTTCATGAAGCGGCGCAGGCCCAGCACGGCCAACGCGACGAACAGCAGCACGCCGACGACGACCAGCGCAGTGCGCCACTTCGAGGGGCGCGCGGAGGCGGTGTTGGTCAGGCTCATGGCTCAGGTACCGATGCGCGACGTGACCAGGCCCATGTCGACCGACAGCCGGTTGCACAGGTCGATCACCTGCATCACCTGCTCGTAGGCGGCCGCACCGTCGCCCTTGATCGCGACAGTCATCTTCGGGTCGCGCGCCTTGGCTTCGGTCAGCCGGGCCTCGATCTCTTCGATCGACAGCGCGGCGCCGTTGAGCAGCAGCTGGCCCGTCTCGGCGACCTGCACGATCAGCAGGTCGTGCTTCTCGGTCGGCGGCTGGTTCGAAGGCTTGGGCATGCTGATCTTCAAGCCCTGCACCGACGCGGTGGTCATCAGGATGAAGACGACCAGCAGCACATAGGCCAGGTCCAGCATCGGCGTGACGTTGATCGTGTCGTAGGGCTTGGATTCGTTGCCGACCTGGATGGACATGGCGCGTCTTTCGGTGGGCTTGGGTTCAGTGGCCGGCGCGCTGGGTGACCAGGCCGATCTCGGTGATGTCGAGCTTCTTCGCGACCTCGAGCACCTCGGTTACCTTCTGGTACTGCGTGCGCGCATCGGCCTTCAGCACCACCGGCAGCGCGGGGTTGCCGCTCTTCAGCACCGCGAGCCGCTGCGACAACTCTTCCAAGGTCACCGGGTAGGCATCGAGGTAGACCGCGCCGTCGCGCGTGATCGTGATCGCACGCGTCTGCGGCTTGGCCAGCGAACTGGCCGCCTCGGTCTTCGGCGAGTTGACCTTCACGCCCTGCACCGAAGCGGTCGTCAGGATGATGAAGGTCACCAGCAGCACATACGCCAGGTCCAGCATCGGCGTGATGTTGATGTCGTCGTACGGCGCGTTGTCAGCACGAATGTCGGCGGACATCTCATGCTCCGTGCAGCTCGGCGGCTCGGGTCACGAACTCGTCGACAAAGATCTGCATGTCGGCTGAGATGTTCTTGATCCGCGAGGCGAGCCAGTTGTAGCCAAACAGCGCCGGGATCGCGACGCCGAGGCCGGCGACGGTGGCCAGCAGCGCGGCGGCAATGCCCGGTGCGATGGCGTTGACGTTGACATCGCCGGCAGCGGCGATCGCGGCGAAGGTGATCATCACGCCGACGACAGTGCCGAGCAGGCCGAGGAACGGGCCACCCGAGATCGCGATCGTCAGCAGCACCATGCGGGCGTTCAGCGTGTGGTTCTCGCGCACCAGCGTCGCGTCCAGCGTGGCTTTGATCGCGTCGAGGTTGGCGCCGGTCAGAGATTCGGTGCCCTTGGTGCGGCGCTTGGCCACTTCGCGCGTGCCGATCTGGTACAGCCGCCACAGCGACGAGCCGTGGAACAGCGGGTCTTCGGCGAATTCGGTGGCGATGGAGGCGCGGAAGCGCTCGATGAAGACGTCGTTCGAGCGGTCGATCTTCGACACCATCAGTGCCTTGCTGATCATGACCCAGACGGCGATCGCGAACATGACCAGCAGGATGATGATGACGGCCCAGGCGTCGGTGGTCAGGTTCTTCAACAGCACGCCGAAGTAGCTGGTGCTGCCGCCGCCGCTTTCGCCGGCTCCGTCCTTGCCTTCTTTCTGCGCGTGCACGAAGCCGCTGTCGGCGCCCTGAGAAGCCTGGGTCAGACGGACCCAGCCTTCGTCGCGCGCGACCGGCAGCAACTGCACCTCGTCGAGCTGGCCCTGGAAGCCCTGGCCCAGCACCAGATTCGGCGACGCATCGGGCAACAACACATCGGCCTGGCCACCCGCCTTGCCGTTGATGAAGAGCGTGGCCTTGCCACCGGCGACCGTCAGCGCAACGTGGGTCCACGCGGAGGCGGGCAGGGCGGCGGCGCTCAGCTTCTTGCCATCCAGCTGCGCCTCGACCTCGTCGACCGCGCGCACCAGCTTCAGCGGGCCCAACGCCAGCAGCGTGGCCGGGCCAGCGCCAGGGTCGGGACGAACCCAGAACGACACCGTCAGCGCGCCGTTGGCCGCGAGCTTGAGCTTGCCGTTCAGCGGCAGCTCGACCGGCTGCCCGGTCAGGCGCAGCGCACCGGCCAGCAAGCCGTTGGGTTCGCGCGTGGCGGTACTGGGGCTGGCGGTGCCCGTGGCGGCGTCCTTCAACGGGCCGTCCGTCTCGCTGAAGTGCAGCACGCTGGCAAAGCCATTGGCGAACAGTGGTGGCCGCGTTTCGGCCGGTGCCTTCGCATTGCCGGCATAGACGTGGACCACGTTCTTGTCGCTGCCTTGGGCGACGACACCGAGCCGCACCCAGACCAGTGCCAGCTCGTTGACGGTGTCGAAGCGTTCGATCTCGAACGGCAGCGGGGTCTTGTCGTCCGGCCCGATGACGCGCAGGTCGGCGCCGTCCGGTGCGGCAGCGGCGAAGTCGAAGTTGCCCGAATGCAGGCGCAGCGGCACGACCACGTCGTTCTGCGTCGACGGCAGCACCAGGCCCTTGTCGGTGGTGTCGAGCGTGATGCGCGCGCGCTCGGTCCAGTCGTCGTTCCACCAAGCGTGCGCGGGCGAGCACAACAAGGCGGCACAGGTGCCCAGGCCCATCAGGAGTTGTCGGATCATGGTCATGTCTTCCGGAGGAACAGAGATATCAACCGCGGCCGTAGCCGAGGAAATCGAGCAGCAGTTGGCGGCGGGCGCGCAGGCGCTTGCGGCGGTCGTCTTCGTCGTCGCTGCCGCCCTTGGCTTCAGACGAAACCGGTGCGACCGTCGCTGGCAGCGACACCGGCACCGCTCCGATCGGGCTGCCGGCGACGTTGCCGCCGACCTGGAAGTTGTCGGCGCCGCGCACGACGACCGCGCCGATGAAGACGTTGCCGCGAGCCCGGATGCCGGCTTCACCGGCGTCGATCGCGCCGCTCGGTGCATACAGGTCGAGGTCGCTGTCTTCGTTCAGCACCGCGATGCCGCTGCCGGTGAACGAGCCCGAGGTGTCGAGGTAAAGCTTGCCGGTCAACGGATCCAGCCGCAGCACCGGGGCCGGTGCGCCGCTCACGGTCTTTGCACCACGACCGGCGTCGATGTCCCCTTCGGACGACCACAGCAGGATGTCGCCGCGGTCGAGCGAGAACACACGCGACTGGTTGACGAGGAAGTCGTTCTTCGTGATCGCCGCGATGTCGCCGCCGGCCACCGTCACCACGCCCAGGTTGTTGGCCGACTGGCCGCTGGCGCCTACCTCGCCGGCGTTGACGGCGCCGCCGGGTGTCAACATGGTGATGCCGTTCAGGTCGATCGCGCGCTCGACCACGTCACCGTTCTTGCTTTCAGCCACCAGCGTGCTGCCGGCGTGCTGCAGCGTCTTGACC
>NZ_JBFUGE010000289.1:0-7681 GCF_056403075.1 Ideonella sp. P3_A4
GGATGGAATTGGCACGCCCATCACAACGCAGCCACCGAGCCCATGGCCTGGATCGACGGCCTGGACATTCCGTTTTCCTACTACACCGAGAGCCAGTTCTTCGAGGTGGGGCGCGAACGGATCTCCGCGGCAGAAAAGACCACGCCCGATCGATCTCGCTCCGAACGCCTGTGGGGCTACCCGGGGCTGCGTCCGGTGTCCAGAACCGACGCGCAGGCCGCCACACCCTTGCTTGCATACCGTTGGGTCGACACCGACCGAGCGCTGGCCGAGCAGCTCGCCCTCGAAGCTGAAGGCGATGCCTGCACACTGAGCCCGGGTCACGCCGCAGTCCGCTTCACGAACCCGACCAACGGGCGCGATGTGTTGCCAACGATGCGCACGGAGATGCACCGCATTGCCGCCGGCGCCGAAACACTCACGAAACGCGAGGTCGGATCGTCGGTCTACCAGGTGTTCGATGGAACGGGCACCGTCACAGTGGGCGGGAGCCAGTGGAGCGTAGGCCGCGGCGACATGTTCGTCGTGCCGTCATGGGTGCCATTTGCGGCGCAAGCCTTGGGTGCAGCCCACCTGGATCTCTTTCGATTCGGCGATGCGCCCATCTTCGAGGCTCTTCACGCGCATCGGGTGCTGATCGGCTGATTCGCAACGGCCGCCGGTCATGGCAAACGCGACGCTAGTGCGCGCCGCGCACATGCCTGGTTCTGGTGGATTTGCTGGTCGGCCCTGCGGCTTCATCGAGGCCTTGCAGGATCCCGCAGTCGGCGATCGCATGCGGTGAGGTGCAGCGCGCACGCAACGCGCGCAGCTCCTTCTCCAACGTCTTCAGCTCGCGGATGCGTTGCGCGACGTGCCCGATGTGCTCGTCCAGCAGCAAGTTGACGTCGCCACAGTCCGACTGCGGCGCGTCCCGAAATCCCAGCAACGCGCGCACTTCGTCGAGCGTCATGTCCAGGTTGCGGCACTGGCGGATGAAACTGAGCCGGTCTGCGTGGCTCACGTCATAGATGCGGTAGTTGCCCTCCGTGCGCGCCGGCGCGGGCAACAAGCCTTCACGCTCGTAGAAGCGGATGGTCTCGATGGGCGTGCCGCTTGCCCTGGCCAGTTCACCGATGCGCATACCCGATAGCCTCTCAAAAACTCGGCTTGACTCTACACCTGCTACAGGGTTTCAAATGTCGACATGACCCACGAGCACCGCCATGACGACAAGGGGCACAGGCATGGTGATCACCATGACCACCACCACCACGACCATGATCACGGTCACTGTCATGTACAGCCCACTGCGAAGGCAGTAGCACCCGCAGCGAACCATGGCGGTTGCGGTCGTGGCTGCACGCCTGCCGAAACCACGGTGCCAGGCGGGGTGGACCAGGCGGTAGCAGCCGGCCCAGGCCAGCGCTTCCGTGTGCCTGCGATGGACTGCGCCACTGAAGAGGCCGAGATCCGCCGGGCGCTGGAGCCGATCATTGGCATCCAGGGCTTGCGATTCCGCCTGGGCGAACGCAGCTTGACCATCGACGCCAAGGCGCCCGTTGTCGAACAGGCCGTCGCCGCCATTCAACGTGCCGGCCTCGAGATCACCCCTTGGCCTGAAACTGCGGCAGGAGCCGAGCCGAGCGACGTGCACGGCCATCCGCCTGCTGGTGGCTTGCTGCGCCTGCTGCTTGCATTGGCCCTGGCCACCGGGGCGGAGCTGGTATCGCTGGCGTCATCGGCCGGTACGTGGGTCACGGTGCTGAGCATGGGGCTGGCTGTGGCGGCCATCGCCCTGGCTGGCTTGGACGTGTTCAAGAAGGGCCTGAGCGCGCTGAGGCACTTGCGCCTCAACATCAACGCGTTGATGAGCGTGGCAGTTGGCGGTGCATTCGTGTTGGGCGAGTGGCCCGAGGCGGCCATGGTCATGGCGCTGTACTCGATTGCCGAGCTGATCGAGGCGCGGGCGGTCGACCGGGCTCGCAATGCGATCTCCGGTCTGCTGGCGATGGCGCCAGAAGAGGCTTCCGTGCGCCAAAGCAATGGATCGTGGCAAACCGTGCCCGCGACCGACGTTCAGGTGGATGCCACCGTGCGCGTGCGCCCCGGCGAGCGGGTGCCGCTGGATGGGGTCGTCGTTGAAGGCAACTCGTCGATCAACCAGGCCCCGGTCACCGGCGAAAGCATTCCGGTCGACAAGGCACCGGGTGACCAAGTCTTCGCCGGGACGATCAACGAAAGCGGCACGCTGTCTGTGCGCGTCACCGCCGCGGCGACGAACTCCACGCTCGCTCGCATCATCCATGCAGTCGAGCAGGCTCAGGGCAGCCAGGCACCGACCCAGCGCTTCGTCGACCGGTTTGCCGCCATCTACACCCCGGCGGTCTTCGCGCTCGCGTTGGCGGTGGCGCTGCTGGGCCCCCTGGCCTTCGGCTGGGATCTCATGACAGCAGCCTACAAGGCGCTGGTGCTGCTCGTCATTGCCTGCCCCTGTGCGCTCGTGATCTCGACGCCGGTCACGGTGGTCAGCGGCCTGGCGTCTGCTGCACGCCGCGGCATCTTGATCAAGGGCGGTATCCATCTGGAACTCGCTCGCACGCTCAAAGCCATTGCGCTGGACAAGACCGGCACCATCACCGAAGGCAAGCCCAGCCTGGTGACTTGGTCGATGCTCGATGCAGCGCAGGACAAGGCGCTGGCCGAGCGAGTCACCGCCGCGCTGGCGGGCCACTCCGACCACCCGGTGTCCAAGGCGATCGCCGCCGGCTTGACGCCCAACGATCTCGATCCGAAGGACTTCGAGGCGCTGGTGGGGCGTGGCGTGCAAGGCACGATCGACGGCACGGTGTACGTGCTCGGCAACCACCGACTGATCCATGAGCGCGGGCAGTGCTCGGCGGCGCTGGAGGCGACGCTAGAAGAGCACGAGAAGGCTGGCCAGACCGTCAGCCTGCTGGCTTCGCAGGCCGGTGTGATCGCGTTGTTCGCCGTGGCCGACAAGATCAAGCCGTCCTCCAAGGACGCGGTGGCCGAGCTGCGCTCGCTCGGGATCGCCCCGGTGATGCTGACGGGTGACAACCAGCTGACCGCCGAGGCGATCGCCAGTGAAGCGGGCATCGACAGCGTGCGCGGCAACCTGCTGCCAGAAGAAAAACTCGGCGCGATTCAGGCCATGCAGGCCCAGTACGGCCCGACCGCGATGACGGGCGACGGCATCAACGACGCACCGGCGCTCGCGCAAGCCGACATCGGTATCGCCATGGGTGCCGCGGGCACCGACATTGCGATGGAAGCGGCCGATGTGGTGGCGATGAACGACGATTTGCGCCGCATTGCCGAGACGGTCCGGCTGTCGCGCAAGACGCACACGGTGCTGTGGCAGAACATCACGCTGGCGCTCGGCATCAAGGCGGTGTTCTTCGCGCTGGCCATCTTCGGCTCGGCGACGATGTGGATGGCGGTGTTTGCCGACATGGGTGCCAGCTTGCTCGTCGTGGCCAACGGTTTGCGCTTGCTTCGAGCCAAGTCCGGGCCGGCTCGGACTGCGGTTTAAGGCACGGCCGCTGGTCTACCGGCGAGCCAAGAACCTGCGCGCCGCGCAACTGCTTCTGGGGAATTCCAAGCTGAAGTCCGCCGTGAGCTACCTCCCGTTCGTCACATGGACGGAGCCGTACCGCCGACTGGCTAACTTGTTCCGTCGTGCATGCATTGGCCGATGCAAATAGTCGCGAAGCGTGAACCAGTACGCGAAGTTTCCGGCGGTATGCCGCACCTTAGGGATACGTGACGAGGTGATTGGTGGGCAGGATGCGCCGCGACACTCAGAAAGTGTCATCACTTCAGGCGTTAGAAGCGCCGGCCAACCTCGGGCATTCGGGGATACTTCATCAAGGGAGATCGTTATGCATTCTGTCTTTCAATCCATGCTGCGGCGCCTGCTGCCGCCAGCGTTGGCGCTGGCCACGAGTTGCGCCATGGCGGCGCCCATGTATGACGTGAAGGTCATTGCGGCGCCGGAACGTTCTGGCGAGGTCGACATCTTCTGGTACAGCGCGATCGATCTCAACAACGACGGCAAGTCGCTGTTGAACATGTACCAGTACATGAATCCGTACAGCGGCTACGGGACTTTCGACAAGCATGGCAACAGCCTGGGCCTGCCGCTGGCGGAGACGCCACCCGACCAGCGTGCCAATTTCGTCGGCCTGAACAACTGGGGCRACGTGATCGGCTCGGTGACGCACTACAACTATTGGGTGGGCACCGTCCTCAAAGACCAGGGCTACGCCGCGGAAGTCCACGGCCTGCCGGACGACATCTACGATGGCTACTTCTCCGACGCCTACGCGTACGACGCCAACGATGTGGGGCAAGTCGTGGGGCAAGCCACGAGCTCCACGGATGGGCGTCAGCGCGCATACCTCTGGAAAGACAAGGTGATGGTCGAGATCGGCACCTTTGGCGGCCCCGCCAGCAGCGCATCGGCGATCAACAATCGCGGTGTCGTGGTCGGGTCGGCCGATCTCGCCGATGGCACTGCCCACGCCTTCGTCTATCGCAACGGTCTCCTGAAGGATCTTGGTACGCTGGGCGGGCCGAACTCGTCCGCGAAGGACATCAACGGCAAGGGGCAGATCGTTGGCACCGCGCAGCAGCCCGATGGCGTCGTGCGGGCATTTCTCTACAGCGACCGAGTCATGAAGCCGCTGCCGACGCCCGAGGGCGCCAGCGCGAGTGCCTCGTCCATCAACCGCAGTGGATACGTGGTCGGCTCGTACCGCCTCGATGGGCAGTACCACTCTTTCGTCTACGACGGCGTGGCCGTGCACCGGCTCAACGACCTGATCGACCAGACCGGACAGGGACCGTGGACGATCGAATCGGCGGCCGCCATCAACGACAAGGGATGGATCATCTGCGATGGCCGCAAGGCCGGTGACCAGCACGCCACGGTGCTGATGCTCAAGCCGAGGCCGTAGCAGCCGGCAGAAAAGCATCCGCTGTGAAGCGGTCGCTTGTCGGCATTGAGAGGACCTTGGCCATCTTTGGATGGCCAAGGTCCGTCTACCCCAGAACTACGACAGCGATGCGCCGTTCGCCTGCCGCAGAACGCAAAGCGCTCACGGTCGCGGCAAGCGCCTGTTCTGGTCAACCGGCACGACGGCCCATTGCGGTGCCTGCGTGTAGTCCGGCTTCACGGTACGGCTGATGAAGAGGTCCCACGCCGCCTTTGCGTTAGGAACCCCGGCATCGACCGCGGCGGCGAGTGCAGGCTGCATGTTCGACGGGTAGCCTGCGGGTTCTGACGCATAACCCGTCATCTCGCCGGCCACCCACGGCGAACGCGACACGCCCAGGTCTTTGTCTTTTTGCGTGCGCCATTGCGCTTGCGCCACGCTCGCACAAGGCTGGTCCAGGTACAGCGCCCCGGTGCTGTTGACGAGTGGTATCGGTTTGCCCGACGTATCGGTGCCTTGCATCGTCGTCAGATAGGCCTGCTTGAAATCACTGAAGAACGGACTGCTGGCCGACGGGCGCACCGCCAACGCGTAGGTAGCGCCGTCGATCCAGCAATAGCCAGGTGCTGTCATTCGTCCGACCGGGAACGTGCCCTTCCAGCGGGCGAGCGGCAGCGCATTCTCGAAGCCAAGCCCGGTGGCAAGATAGCCCACGCTCCAGGTGAAGAAATCGTCCATCCACGGAGCGACCCCTGTCATCGGGCCCGCCGGCGTCGTGTAGACGACGGCGTAGCCCGAGTCGATCACGCCGAGCGCGTTCGGACGCCCATCGACGTAGGTCGTGCTGTACCACTCCACGTTGTGGCGCAGGCGCTCCATGAAGTACGACTTCATCGGATCGTCGTCGGGCGTGATGTAGGCAGCCTGCCCCAATGTGCGCATGGACCAGGCTTGCCCGCGCACCTGGTCCCACTTCAGCAGCCCCATTTCGAAGCCGCGGTAGTAGGGATTCGACTGCAGCATGTTGTAGTTGGCCCAGAACTGCAGTTCTTCCAGGTGGTAGTGGTCCCCCGTCACCAGGTACGGCAGGTAGGCCAACGACGGCTGGTGCGCCGAGTCCACTTGGTAGACATAGGGCTCGGTGTCGCAAGCGTGGCATTCAGGGAAAGCCTCGCTCAACCCGGTCCGCGGGTTCACGGTATCGCCTGGCCGGCCGAGAATCGTCATGTAGGGGTAGTCGGCCAGACTGACGGGCCGCCCGGTGTTCTTGTCGCGGTAGTGGATGGGCCAGCTGCCAGCCAGGTCGCCCGTGCCGAGCGTTGCCGTCTTCGCACGCGAGTCCATGCTCAGCAGATACTGCGCCTCCCACTGCGGCAGAGGTCCGATGTCGGGGCGCCCACCTGTCGTCGGCATGGCGGGCAGCACCAGGCCCGGCGCCATCGGCCCGGTTGGTGCCGCCTTCCAGGAGGCTGCCAGACTGTCGAGTGCCGAGGCAGCCGGCTTGGCCGTCAGGTCGTAGTGCGGAACAGCGCCACTGGCCACAAGGTAGCGAATGTCGTGCCGCAAGTGCAGCTTGGGTTCCGCTCCCCACCAGAACGACTTGCGCCAACGCGCATGGGCGAAGTGCTCCAGGCCTTGTTGTTCATAGACGGGTTTCTCGCCGACGCGCACGTTCACGTCGTACAGGAAGTTCCGAGGATCGGGCTCGTAAGCCCACATGTTCTCGACCTCGACGTCGACACGCGCGCGAGCTTGCTGTGGGTACCAGCGCACCACGAAGCGCACAGCAAGGTGAGGATGAACCGCCCCTGCGTCATCGACAAGCGGCGCATTCAGGATCCATTCCTGGGTGATCGGGCCTGTCAGCCAGGCGACACCCTGCTGTTGCCAGAGAAGCGAATTGGGCGACGCGCGGTAGCTCTTGCCTTCAATGTCGAGCCGCACCTTGGCGCTGAACCCCGCGCGCATCAGATCGCGTTGGGTTGGCAGCGATGCGGCAAGCTCAGCGCCACTCGAACTGGCCAACACCAACTTGGTGGTCGCGCCTGCATCGAGCTGAGGCAACGCCGCAGAAATGATGGCATGGCGAACCGAGCCATCTTCGTGGCGGGCCTTCACGTCCATTTGAACCGGCAAGTCCTCGGCCCCTACCTTGGCAACGAGCGTCGCGCCGGCCGCGAGATCCCCTCGCGAAAAGACTTGACCGAAGGTGAATGGAACCTGCGACTGCGCGTGCTTGCCGGTGCTGTGCACGGCGACCGTCGTGATGTCTCGGCGTGCCGTGAGCGAATCAGACTTCGCCGATGGCGGGCTGTTGCCGTGCGCGTGAGACACGCCCTGAGCAACCAGCAGCGTCGTCGTCAGCGCCAGAACCAACGCATGGCGCCATGGCGTACTCCGGGGTGCTTGCGCGAGCGGCCGCGCATGCGGGCGCTCGGCAGACTCGACGCAGCTCGATGGAATCGTGGCCAACATACATACCTTTTCACTTGAACGACCAGGTGGAAGCGCCTGAGGATGAGTCAGGTTCGACGGGTCAGACCCATCGCCGGCGCCGGATCGAAAGCAAAAAAACTTTCGGTTCATCATCACGCGCTTACATAACGTGACAAGTGAGCGGTATATTGTTGAAGGGCGACCCTTGCCCTTGTTGGAGTCGCAGGTGACAGCCAGGTGACACCGCGCTTTGCCATGGAGGCCGCCTTCTGCAGCTACCGCCTAGTCCCGCCTTCGACCACCGC
>NZ_JBFUGE010000290.1:0-7626 GCF_056403075.1 Ideonella sp. P3_A4
GTGTTGGCTCGCAGCCGAACAGCTGGATGTGGTTGGCCACCTGGTCGTAGTAGGCGAAGTCACCCACCGTCAGAAAGCTCAGGCCCGCGTCGCGTTGCTGCTCCCAGTGGCGGTGGCGCAGAGTGCGGCCGGTCGCTTCCAGCTMGTCGGCGTTGATTTCTCCGCGCCAATGGCGCTCCAGCGCGAACTTCAGCTCGCGCTGCGCGCCCATGCGGGGGAAGCCAAGAATATGAGCCTGAATCATGATCAAGTGATGTTTGAATGAATCACTTGGCATGATCGGCATCGCCCCACTATGATTCAAGCGAAAGTTTTCTTGAACCAACTTGAATTCAGTTCATGACTCAGTCGCTGCTTGAGCTTCGCCACCTGAAGACGCTGCTGGCGCTACGTGAAGCGGGCAACCTGTCGCGCGCGGCGCAACTGCTCAACCTGACGCAGTCGGCGCTGTCGCACCAGATGAAGGGGCTGGAAGAGGTCTACGGTGCCGCGCTGTTCGAGCGCAAGTCGAGCCCGGTCGCGTTCACCGCGGCCGGCCAGCGCCTGTTGYGCCTGGCCGATGCGGTGCTGCCGCAGGTCAGCGAAGCCGAGCGCGACGTGGCGCGGCTGATCGGTGGGGCGGCCGGCACGCTGCGCATCGCGGTGGAATGCCACACCTGCTTCGACTGGCTGATGCCCGCGATGGACGCGCTGCGCGCCCGCTGGCCCGAGGTCGAGCTGGACATCGTCTCGGGCTTTCATGCCGACCCGGTCGGCCTGCTGCACCAGGACCGCGCCGAACTGGCCATCGTCTCCGAGCTGTCGGACGACGAGACCGGCGTGGTCTACAGCCCGCTGTTCAGCTTCGAGATCGTCGCGCTGCTGCCGCAAGGCCATGCGCTGCTGGCCAAGCCCTGGCTCGAGGCCGAGGACTTCGCCGAGCACACGTTGATTACCTACCCGGTGCCGGACGACATGCTGGACCTTGTGCGTCGCGTGCTGCGGCCTGCTGGTGTCACCCCGCCGCGCCGCACGAGTGAGCTGACGGTGGCGATGCTGCAGCTGGTGGCCAGCGGCCGCGGGCTGGCGGCGCTGCCGGTGTGGGCGGTGAAGAACTACCTGGACCGCGGTTATGTGGCCCACCAACGCATTGGTCGCGAAGGGCTGACGGGTCGGTTGTATGCCGCGACGCCGGAACGCCTGGCCGACCGACCCTACCTGGCCGAGTTCGTGCGCATCATGCGAGAGACCTCGCTGCTGGGTCTGCCTGGTGTGACGCTGCTTTGAAGCGCGCCGCTCCCGCGGTGCGCTGAATCAGACGCGGTGCAGCAATGCCCCGTGCATCGAGCGCAGCTTTTCCATCAGGTGCGTCGCAATGTCTTGCAGCGGCAGCACCTCGTTCGCAGCGCCATGCTGGATTGCCTCGCGCGGCATGCCGAAGACCACGCAGGTCGATTCGTTCTGGGCGTAGTTGTAGCTGCCGGCTTCGCGCATCGTCTTCATCGCCTTGGCGCCGTCGGCGCCCATGCCGGTCAGCATGATGCCGAAGGCGTTCTGGCCGACCACGCGGGCGGCGGACTCGAACAGTACTTCCACTGAAGGCTTGTGGCGATTGACGGGCTCGCCGTCGCGCACACGGGCCACGTAGTTCGCGCCTGAGCGTTCGACGCTCAGGTGCAGGCCACCGGGTGCGATGTAGGCGTGACCGGGCAGGATCCGTTCGCCGTCGACGGCCTCTTTGACGCGGATCTTGCACAGCGTGTCCAGCCGCGCCGCGTACGAGCGCGTGAAGCCGGGCGGCATGTGCTGGGTGATGACGACCGCCGGCGAGTCCGGCGGCAGGTTCATCAGCACTTCCTTGGTGGCTTCGGTGCCGCCGGTGGAGGCGCCGATGAAGATGATCTTCTCAGTCGACAGCCGGCCCAACGGGCTTGGGGCCGCCTTCGCCGGGGCCGCGGCGGCACCGGGGGCGCCGGGTGCCGGTGCCGGGGGCGCGGCCGGCGCGCGCTTCACATGCGCCTTCGAAGCGATGCGAACCTTCTCGGTGATCTCTTCGGCCAGTTGCTTCAGCCCGTCGGCCACGCCGATCTTGGGCTTGGCGACGAAGTCGATCGCACCCAGTTCGAGTGCGCGCATCGTCACGTCGGCGCCGCGCTCGGTCAGTGTCGACACCATCAGCACCGGCATCGGTCGCAGGCGCATCAGCTTGGACAGGAAGTCGATGCCGTCCATGCGCGGCATTTCGACGTCCAGCGTGATCACGTCCGGGTTGAGGGTGCGGATCATCTCGCGCGCGGCGAACGGGTCCGCCGCGGTGCCGATGCACTCCATGTCGGGCTGCCGATTGATGATCTCGGCCAGCAGGCTGCGCACCAGCGCCGAGTCGTCCACCACCACCACACGCGTCTTGGCCATCTGGTTGTTCCTTGATTGGTCTGGATTGATGGATGGTCAGAACAGGTCGATCGAGCCGCCGCCGGTGTTGGCCGGTGCGGCCTTCTGGGCGGCTGCGCGGTCCTGTGCCACCAGCGCTTCGGCATTGGCAGGCGCCAGGCGCTTGACCATCGCCTTGCCGCTGGCCGGCAGGTAGCAGACCTTGCGCGGGTAGATGTCCAGCACGTCCTTCGACACGACGGGAATGCGTTCGGTCGACAGGAAGTCGAGCACGAACTGGGTGTTGCGCTCGCCGACGTTGATCGAGTTCATGCCGCTGATCACCGCGCCGCCGCCGAAGACCTTGGCCTCCATCGTCAGGCGCGAGGCACCGCGCTTCATCATCTCGTTGATCAGCAGTTCCATCGCGTACGAGCCGTAGCGGCCCGAGTCGCCGGCACCGTCGGGCAGCATGAAGTGGTTCATGCCGCCGATGCGGGCTTGCCTGTCCCACAAACAGGCCGCGATGCACGAGCCCAGCGTGGTCATCACCAGCAGGTCTTCGGTGTCGCAGTAGTACTCGCCGGGCAATACCTTGACCGCTTCGTTCTTGAAGTGCGCGTCGTAGAAGAAGAACGAGGCTTCGCCCGGCTTGCGCGGCTGGGCCTTGAGCTGGTCCAGCCGTGGCGTGCGCCCCAATGTGTTGTTGATGCCAGCGCTGTTGAAGGGCGGTGGCGCGACGCGGGCGGTGCCGGGTGAGGAAGCGGAGGGCAAGATGGCCATGGATGAAACCTGGTTCGCGTGAGTATTCGAATGACGGCGTGTGCGGCGGCGCTGGCAGTGGCGCCGGACTACACCCGCTTGTAGATCGTCTTGCCCTGCAGATGGAACAGGTCGCGTGAGTCAGTGAAGTTCTCGGAATGGCCGACGAACAACAGGCTGCCCGGCTTCATGACGCCATGGATGCGCTCCAGCACCTTGCGCTGGGTGTCGTGGTCGAAATAAATCATCACGTTGCGGCAGAACACCATGTCGAAGGGTTCGCCCATAGCCCAGTGGGTGCTCATCAGGTTGAACGGCTTGAAGTCGATCAGCTTGGTCAGCTCGGGCTTGACGCGGATGAAGCCGGCGTTGGCCCCGGTGCCGCGCATGAAATGCTTCTTCAGCCGCTCGGGCGACAGGCCGCGCGAATCGGCCGCATAGACGCCGCGCTGGCCGGTGGCCAGCACCTTGGTGTCGATGTCCGTGGCGAGCAGGCGCGCACCGGTGGTGGCGCCCAGCACTTCGTTGAGCACCATCGTGATCGAATACGGTTCTTCACCGGTCGAGGCGGCGTTGCACCAGATGCGCGGGTTGCGCACCGTGGCGTTCAGGCCGCGCAGTGCGTCGGCAAAGGCGTGGAAATGGTGTTCCTCGCGGAAGAACGAGGTCAGGTTGGTGGTCAGGCAGTTGACGAACTCCTGCCACTCCTGCTCGCCGGAGGCGCCGCTGGCCCCTTCGAGCCACTGCAGATATTCCTTGAAGCAGCGGTGCCCGGTTTCGCGCAGGCGGCGCGACAGCCGGCTGTAGACCATGGCCCGCTTGCCGTCGTGCAGGCTGATGCCGGCGCGCTGGTAGATGAGCTTGCGCACCCGCTCGAAGTCGGCCGCCGCGAAGCTGAACTCCTGGTCGATGGCGTCGTTCTCGCCAGGGCGGCTGGGGGCGTCAAGCAATGAGCTCATCGTGTTCTTCGGGGCTGCGGCACGTTTGTCGGGGCCACGTGATCCGGCATCGGACCACAGGCGGCGGAGGGGACACCTTGGCAAGTCTGCCCGCCCCACGCCGCCGCAACGGTTGGAGATGAGCCCGGTTCCCCCAGCTATTTCGGCACCTGCGACGCAAACCCGCACTGCTAGACTGCGTCAAACCCCAAGGCCTGCTTCATATTTCACGCAGTTGTGAGCGCCTCAGCCCCCCCTCCAGCGCCGGATCGCGCCACCTTGCGGGTGGAGCAGGCGATGCAGTTGCTGCAGCAGTCGGGCCATCCGGTGCTGTCCGGTGCGCCGGGCAGCGTGGCGTGGCTGCAAGGGCTGATCGACGCGCTGTGCGACCTGTCCAGCCGCRACGCCTTGACCGGCCTGGCCAATCGCCGCAGTTTCGAATCGGCGCTCGGCCGTGAAATCGACCGCGTGGCGCGTTCCGGCGAGCCGGCCCTGCTGCTGCTGCTGGACATCGATCACTTCAAGCGCGTCAACGACACCCATGGCCACGCCGTGGGCGACCTGGTGATCCAGGCCGTGGCCGATGTGCTGCGCGAAACCGTGCGGCCGATGGACTTGCCGGCCCGGATCGGCGGCGAAGAGTTCGCCATCATCCTGCCCAACTGCGCCCCGGCCTTTGGCCAGACGGTGGCCGACCGGGTGCGGCTGCGCATCGAGGCCAAGTCCGTCAAGATCGGGCCTTCGCAAACATTGGGTGTCACGGTCAGTGTGGGTGGTGCCTATGCGCCCCAGTGGGTGCGCTCCACCGCTACTTTGTGGAAAGAGCGGGCCGACCTGCAGCTCTACCGTGCCAAGGCCGAAGGGCGCAACCGCACTTGCCTGGAACCCACGCCGGTCTCGCTGGTCAGCCCCGAAGAAAAGGGTTTGCTGTTCGGCACATCGAACTTCGGGGAATTCGAATGAACACCGCTGCCAGYCGGCCTGACGCGGCGGGCTCCGCTGCACCGCCACCGTCATCACAGAAGCGTGCGCGCATCACCGCCATCACCAGCGGCAAGGGWGGCGTGGGCAAGACCTTCCTGTCGGCCAACCTGGCCGCCGCGCTGGCCCGGCAGGGGGAACGCGTGCTGGTGCTGGACGCCGACCTGGGCCTGGCCAACCTCGACGTCGTGCTGAACCTGTTCCCCAAGATCACGCTGCACGATGTCTTCACCGGCAAGAACACGCTGGAACAAGCCATCGTGCCGGCACCCGGCGGCTTCCATGTGCTGCTGGCCGGCTCCGGCATGGTCGAGTACTCGCGGCTGACGCCCGAGGTGCGCGACCTGCTGGTCGACGTGGTGGCCAAGGTGCGGCCGCTGTTCGACCGCATCCTGCTCGACACCGGCGCCGGCATCTCCGATGTCGTGCTCTACACCGTCTCGCTGGCCGATGAGGTACTGGTCGTCACGACACCCGAGCCGACCGCGCTGACCGACGCCTACGCAACGATCAAGGTGCTGGCCACGACGCAGGGCCGGCGCGACATCCGCCTGCTGGTCAACCAGGTCACCCGCCCGGGCGACGGCCGCACCATCCGCGGCCAGCTGCAGCAGGTGGTCGACCGCTACGTGACGCCGGGGCTCGAGTCGCCGGTCAAGCTGGAGTTCCTGGGCGAAATCGGCACCGACAAGACGGTGCGCGAAGCCGTGACCCGGCGCCAACTGCTGCTCGAAGCCTTCCCGGGCTGCATTGCCGCCCAAGGCGTGGTGGCAGCCGCCACCCGGCTCGTGGCCTGATGAGCGGCGGCGAGAACACGCGCGACGACGAGGACGCGCCCCCCGCTGGCCCGACACCGTTCGACCGCCTGGGCGGGGAGTCCGGCGTGCAGGCGCTGGTCGACCGCTTCTACGACCTGATGGACCTGGAGCCCGCCTACGCAGTGCTGCGCGGCGTGCACGGCTCTGATCTGCAGGCGGCGCGGCAAAAACTCTTCTGGTTCCTTTGCGGCTGGCTCGGCGGGCCGAGCCACTACATCGAACGCTTCGGCCACCCGCGCCTGCGCGCCCGCCACCTGCCGTTCTCGATCGGCCAGATCGAACGCGACCAGTGGCTGGCCTGCATGTACCAGGCGATGGCCGAGTGCAACGTCGAGCCGGCGTTGCGCGAGCGGCTCGAGAAGTCGCTGTTCGATACGGCGGACTGGATGCGCAATCGGGCGGGGTGACGACCCAAGCCCTGCACCTGTGGCGGAAGAACGGCTGTCACCCGCACCTGGCCCTGACCGCCTGCCAGGCAAAATCGCCTGCTTCCAAGAGGGGGCATCGTGTGGATTTGCGCGCCGGCCAGCGGCAGAACCTGCAAGCTGAGCGACTGTCAGATCGAGGCCAAACGTTGCACGGACTTAATCTACAAGGTCGATCCGACTCGGCGCAGCGGCCTCGATTTCGAGCCCCTCTCTCAGACAAAGCGAGGAGTGTGCGGACCAGTGAGGCCGCGCCCGCGTGCCTGCGCGGCGGCATCCCAACAATTTCCTGATGTGGGCTGACCGATGGTGGGATATAACCTCGGCGCGCTCGCGAACCAGCGACCTGGACGAGCGGGGCTTTGCGATCGCAGCCAACCAGAAAACAAGAGGAAAGCATGCAAATCAAATCAATCCGCCGCGCGCTGTCGGTGGCGCTGGCCGCGGCCGGCCTGTGCACCGTGGCACAGGCGCAATCCGCACCGAGCATCGTCTCCATGCAGTTCAAGGACTGGCTGGCGGCACAGGCCCGGAACAGGATGCAATCCACGCAGGAAATGGCCGGCGTGGCCGACACGACACCCCCGCGGCTGATCAGCTTCAACGCCATCGATTCGGTGGACGTCGGGGTCCCCGGCGCGATCATGCAGGCGTCGTTCAAGGCCAGTGATGACTTGGCCGGGGTGAAAAACGTCAGCGCCCTGGCGACTGGGCCGGGCGGCCAACGAATCCAGGTGTTGTTTGGCCAGGCGGTTCCGTCGAAGCAACTGGCGGGCAAGATGCATTCGTGGGGCAACCTTGAGCCGTACATGCAACCCGGCGTCTACACCTTCAGTGAAGCCTGGGTCTTCGACGCTGCGAACAACTACCAGGCTATCGATGCGGCAACGCTTGCAACCTTGGGCAAGGTCAGCTTCGAGGTCAAGAACGATCACGGCTATGACGTGTCGCCCCCGAGCCTCGTGAGCGGGACGATCGTGACGCCGAAGGTATCCCTCGCCGCCACCCATCCGGGTACGTCGGAACCCAAATACGTGCAGATGGCGATCGAAACGGTCGATGTTGGCAACACGGCCCTGTCTGGGGTGTGGGTCGCCATGGCAGACTTCTGCCTGGTCGGTCAGTCGCAGTGCATTTTTCTCTCGCTCGATCCCAACGATACGCGGCCGATGGTGGCGAAAGCCTCCCTGAAGCTGGCGACCCAGATCTTTGACAAGGCGACCCCGCTGGGTCAATACCACCTGCGCTCTATCTCGGTGACGGACTTTGCCGGGAACTTCCTGTACCTCAAGAGCACCGAGTTCGGCGGCAGCACCGACTTCAGCACCTACTTCCCGTCGACGACGATCA
>NZ_JBFUGE010000291.1:0-7618 GCF_056403075.1 Ideonella sp. P3_A4
ACCGACAGCAGCACCTGCCATGCACCACGGAACACGCGGTCGAACACCAGGCGGCGCTCCAGCGGCGCATTGCCGAAAAGCAGCGAGAGCGGGTCGTCGACGTCGACCTGGCTGGTTTCGGCGAGCACTTGGCGGGCGTGCTGGCGCAGCCGTTCGCATGCCGCCGCGTCCAGCTCCGGCCCGGTGGCGCACAGCCATGTCGCCATCAGACGGCCCAGCCGCGGCATCAGCGCTGCGGGCTCGGTGCACCCGAGGCAACGCAGCAGCAAGTAGGCGAGCCAGGGGGTCTCGCGCAGGCCAGGGCAGTCGTTCAGCAGCGTGCTGGCCAGATGGCCGCGTGACGCAGGCGGCACGCTGCCGCCGGGCTCGGGCTCTGCCAGGCCCTGGGCCAGCTCATGCGCGGCCAGGCGCAGGCACCACGCGTCCAGCGCTTCGAGCGCGTCGGTGGCCGGCAGGGTGACGTCGATGCCCTYGGGCTCGGACACCGACAGCAGCACCTCGATCTCGCGCCGGCCTTCACGCAGGTTGAGCAGCGGCGAGGCAATGGCCAGGCCCTGCCGGGCCGTGACGCTGCCGAGCCCGCCGCCGAGCAGTGGCACCGATGGCGCGCGCGGATCAGCAGCCTGCTCGGTTGTCGGCACGACCAGCCGGCGGGCCAGGGCCTGGGTCGCCAGGCCGTACTCGCGCTCGGGTGAGATCTGCGGGTCGTATTCATGCCGCAAGCTCAGCAGCTGCGTGACGCGCAGCGGGCTCAGGTAGAGGGCTTGCTCGGCCGCAAAGCTGCAGCTGCCACTGTCCAGGTTGGCAACAAAGCGCCAGCCTTGCGGCAACTGCACCGGCTTGAGGTGGCGCAGGTCGCGCTCGAGCACCAGGTGCACCCGGTCCGGCTGCGCGGGCAGCGGGCGGAAGCCCAGGCGCTCGGCGTAATAGTGGTGCGTGAGCCGCTCATCGAACTGGTTGAGCGTGTCGCGCGTGGACTGCTGCAGTTGCGTCCAGGCCAGCAGCAGGCCGGTGCCGGGGTCGTGCAGGCCGGTGCGCAGGCTTGCGGGCAGCTGCTGCACCGCGAGCGCCTGCAACAGGCGCAGCAGCCGGCACAGCGCGAGCCAGAACAGGCGCAGGCGGCGCGGTTGCAGGTCGGCTGGCTCGGCCACTGCCGTGCCGGTGTCAGCGGGTCGATCAGCATCCAGGCCCCATGCCGGGTGCCAGCCGCGCCACGCAGTGGCGGGCGCATCGCCGGCCATCAGCACGGCCTGCAGTTGCGGGCCCAGCGATTCACCCAGTGCACGCCACAGCGGCGGTCGCAACGCGTCTCGCAAGGCTTGCTCTTCGGCCAGCGTGTCGTCTTCGAGGTACACGCACCAGCGGTCGAGCCGGCGGGCCAGCTCCAGGCACAGGGCCAGCGCCCGCTCGGGGGACTGCCAGGCAAACTGGTCGGCCTGGGCCGCCAACTCGTTCAACGGCAACGCGGCCAGCTCGGCCAACAGCAGGCTCAGGTCTTGTTCGAGCGTTTGCCCCCAGTGGCCGGCCTCAGTGCCCTGGGCATCGACGAAGCGCAGCTGGCGCGCGAACAGCAAGACCTGGCGCAGGCGCTGCGCCAGGCTCAGCTCGTCGGGCCGGAAGTAGCCCGGTACGAGCGCGGGGCCGAGCCGCTGGTCTTGCTGCGAACCGGGGTGCATGCGGGTGCTCGGCAACGCTCAACCAGCCCGGACCGGGTGGCTGGCCTGGTCCAGGTAGAGCGGGTAGACCATGTTGTGGCGGGTGTTCGTCGTGCGGATGCGGTAGTTCAGCTGCACGTCCAGCCGAGCCAGGTCTTCGCCCGACGGCCGCACGTCCAGCTGCTCCAGCTCGATGCGCGGCTCGAAGAACATCACCGCCTTCTTGATCATGTCGGTGAGCTCGGTGACGGTCTGCTCGGTGACCTCTTCGAACACCATCTGGTGCAGCCGCGTGCCGTAGGCGTGCTGCATCACCCGCTCGCCGACGCGGGTGCGAAAGAGGATGCGCAGGCTCTCTTCGATGTCTTCCTCGTGCTCGACCATCACCACCTGCTGGCGGCTGTCGAAGCGCGGCGGAAAACTCCAGCCTCGGCCTAGGAAGGTCATCTAGCCTCCAATGAGGACCGTGGGCAGGCCCATCACCACGCTGCCCCCGTGGCCGGTGGTGTCGCCCACGCGCGCGGCCGGCTTGCCGCCGATCAGCACCGTGGCGGAGCCTTTCACGATCACGTCCGGCGGGCCCACGCAGGTGGCGTTGTCGCCGACCACGGACGCGGGCAGCTTGCCGATCAGCACCGTGGGCACACCGGGGCCGATCACCGGCCCACCAACGTGGGGGATGGGCGGCAGTCCGGGCGTGACCATCGGGCAGACGTGCATGTCGGTCAGGCGTGCGGCGGGGGGCATGGGGCGTTCTCGGTGGGAGGCAAAGGAACGATCAATTGATCATCACCAACGCACCCTTGACGGTGGTCTGGCCGGACGCCGAGAGCTCGGCGGTGGCCGAGCCCTTGCCGGTGAAGGCCACCTGGGCCTGCGCGGTGATGTTGAGCCCCTGGGCCTGGATGTCGGCCTGGCAATCGAACTTCATGCCGGTGGTCGCCGTCAGCGTGATGCCGCCTTGCGCCGTGAGCTTGATGTCCTTGGGGCTGTCCAGTGCGATGCCGGCGCTCGAGAGCTTGATGCTGTTGCCGTTCTGGTCTTTCAGCAGCACGCTCTGGTCCTTGTCGTCGAGCACCATCGTGTTCTTGGCCGGGGTCACGATCGTGATGATCTTGTCCTCTTCGTTGAACTCGATGCGGTGCATGCAGCGGGTCACGATGGCCTTGGTGTTGTTCTCGGCCGCCAGCGCGTAGGGCGGGGTGCGGCTGCTGCTGTAGAGGCTGCCGAGGATCACCGGGTAGCCCGGGTCGTCGTTGAAGAAGCCGAGCACCACCTCGTCGCCCACCTCGGGCAGGAAGAAGTGGCCGAAGCCGCTGCTGGCGTGACCTTGCGCGAGCCGGGCCCAGATGCCGGGGGTTTCGACCTGCAAGTAGGGCAATTGCACCTGGATGCGCTGCTCGCCCTCGGGGTCTTCGTCGAGCTTCATCACCACGCCGATGTGCAGGCCGTGGATGCCCGGCACCAGGCCGGCGGTGGACGGGGCGTGGATGTCGGTGCGCTCCATGTGCCAGTCCGGCGGCAGGCCGAATTCGGCGTGGCACAGCCAGTTGCCGTCGGCGATATCGTGCTGCACCGCGCTCAGGTAGACATCGCCGCTGAAGCGCGTGCCTACGCCATTCACCGTGAGCAGCGTGCCCGGCAATGCCTTGGCACTGCCCTGGAAGCTGACGTGACCACGGATGCGGGCCAGCGCGGCCTTCATCTGGGCGGCCTTGGCCCAGGCATCCAGCACGTCCTTGGTCTGCGGGGCGGCGCTCTGCAGCGCAAAGGTGGCGGGCGATGCCACCGCGGCCAGCGTGCTTCCGTCGAGGTCGCCTTGTGCATTGCCGGCCAGCGGGCTGGCCGCGGTGCCTTGCAGCAGGCCTTGCTGCGCCGGGCTCCAGGTGTTGGCCTGCACCGATTTCCATTGCTGGCGGGCGTCGATGTCGGCGGCGAAGTCGATCAGGTCGGCGCCCCAGGTCACGCCCAGCGCCGCGGCGGTGCTGAAATCAGGCGCGTTGACACTCACCTTGCCGTCGGCGCACTGCACCACCAGGCCCATCGCATCGGCACGCGCGAG
Organism: Ideonella sp. P3_A4; assembly: GCF_056403075.1. Lineage (NCBI taxonomy): Bacteria > Pseudomonadati > Pseudomonadota > Betaproteobacteria > Burkholderiales > Sphaerotilaceae > Ideonella > Ideonella sp. P3_A4. Next base: position 3,718 of record NZ_JBFUGE010000291.1, read on the forward strand.
CATGAAGTCCCAATCGGTGCAGTTGTGCTGCACCAGCTCCTTGTGCGTGACCGTGGTGCTCGACACGTCGGCCGAAAGACCGGCGTTGCCGATCAGCGTTTCGATCACCGCGCTGTCGCTCTGGTCCACGTAGTGGGCGCAGCGCCGGCCCAGCGTCATCTTGCAGGCCGTGTGCCGGCACTCCACTTCGAGCCGGCTGTAGTTGTTGCCGCTGATCTTGAAGCCGTGGCGCACGACGATGCCGCTGAAGATCGAGGTCTCTGCATCGCCGTAGCCGGCCTTGACGACGATGGCCGTCCCGGGCTTGAACTGCTCACCGTCGCTCAGAGGCACCTTGCCCTCGGGCATGTCGCCGTCGGCGATCACGAGGCGGGCCCAGGACACGGCGTTGAGCGCATGTCGCACGGTGACCGAGATCAGCGGCAGGCCGTCCTGGTCGGCGCCTGYGCAACTGACCGTGACGCGCACGGGGCCGTCGCTATCGGCTTCGGGGGATGYGGGCATGACGCGTTACCTCAGCGGCGGAAAGTGCAGCCGGGCGCCGGGTTGCAGGCGCCGAAATTCGCGCAGGCCGTTGTAGGCCGCCACCTCCGGGTAGTAGCGGCTGTCGCCGTAGATGCGCTGGCACAGCAGAGGCAGCGTGTCGCCCTCGCGCACCTCGACCGAGTGGCTCAGGTCGGGGCTGGAGCGGTTGGCGCTGATCTGGCCGAGCTGCTTGCTGACGAAGCCCATCAGCGCCATGTCGGCCTTGGCGCGCAGCGGCGCACCGCTGGGCTTGAACAGCGTGTAGTTGGTGGAAAGGCTTTTCAGCCGACCGTAGAAGATCAGCGTGCCCCAGAGCACCTGCACAGGACTGGGCTCGTGCTTGCCGCCCTGGTACTTGTAGACGATGTTGCTGAGCGCGTCGATCTGGCCGACCACGTCGCTCGGTGCGCTGGAGCCCAGCGGCAGCGGCACCGCGCCGGTGCCGTCGAACACCACGGAGAAGCTGATCGTGTCGGGGTTGATGGCGCTGAACTTGAGCGGATTGCTGGCCTGGCCCTGGGTGCGCTTGGTGTTGTAGCAAATCGTCCGGTCGTGGGAGAACTCGGACGGGTTGATGAGCAGCTTGTACTGCTGGCCATTGACATTGACGATGCCGGTCTCGTCGTCGATCTCGCAGCCGGTGATGGACAGCGGCTGCTTGGAGCCTGAAAGGGAGGGCAACAACATGGTGCAACTCGGTTCGGTGGCGCAGGTCGGGTCAGCGTTCGCGCAATTGCTGCAGGTGGACCAGCATCCAGGTCCGGCACTCGGCCAGGATCTCTTCCTTCAGCTGTTCGCGGTCTTCGCAGTCGTCGCCCTCGGCTCCATCGCAGCCGCCAGCGGCCTTCTTGCCCTTCTTGGTGCCGACACCTTCGTCGTCATCGTCTTCGTCCTCGTCGTCRCTGACGGTGGACTTGAGCACCAGTTGTCTGACTTCGAGCGTCATAGCAGTCGTGTGCAGTATTGGTAGGCCAGGTCGATCTGCTCGATCGCGGCTTCGTTCTTGGTCGAGCCGAAAGGCTCGATGTCCCAGCGCACCGGATAGGCGTTGTGCAGGCACCAGGTCCGGATCGGCAGGCCGTACTCGTCCAGCAGGTGCACGAGCACCAGCATCGGTGTGATGCCCAGCGTCAGCCCGTTTTCCATCACGACCTTGCACCACAGCATCAGCGGTGAAGTGACGGTGGCGATCCCGCGCTTCAGGCTCAGCGTGCCCTGGCGCACACCCTTGGGCAGCTTGTGCACGAAGCGGTTCTCGCCGCCCTCGACCAGATCCTCGGTTTCCATCGTCTGGTCCAGCCCCGACACGTCCTGGAAGGAGGTGTCGAAGGGCGTGGCCAGCATGCCGATGTTGACCGCGAAGTGAAAGGCCGCGGGTGGGTAGTCGATCAGGTTCAGCGCCTGGCGAAGCGCTGTGCCGGGGGCAACGACGCTCATGGCGATCAGGCGTTGGCGATCGTCAGGCCTTCATGGGCGACCTCGATGGTTTCAACCGCCACCTCGTTGCCCTCGGCCTTCAGGTCGGTGCCGGTGATCTTGGTCGGCCAGGCGTTGGTCAGCGTCCAGACCATCGTCGGCTTGCCTTCTTCGTCGAGCAGGCTGATGGTCACCGGCACCCGCTTGATCGTGTTCATCTTGATCTGGTTGAACCAGTCCCAGAACTTGTTGTCTGACTTGAACACGCCCTTCTTCATCGTGATGTTGCCGTACTTCTTCAGCCCCGGCATCTTGATGGCCGAGAACACCGGGCTGTCGCCATGTCGGTATTCGATGGGCTGGGCTTCAACGTCGAGGCCGGAAACCTCTTCGAAAGACAGCACCGCAGAGTCCCACTTCACCTGGAAGTAGAACTTGGGCAGGGGCCACACTGTGGTGGATTGTTTGGAACCGTCGTCGGCCATTTCAGTGCTCCATTGCGTGTAGAGACCGGGTCAGGGCAGGCACCAGGGGCACCTGCGCCAGGCGGAGAGTCATGGGGGGATCAGCGGCAGCTCAGCCCGATTTGGGCATCTGCTGCTGGAAGGTGATCTCGATGAACTCGGCCGGCCGCACCATGGCCACCAGCACGGTCACGCGCAAGATGCCTTCGAGCACGTCGTTGGGTGTCATCGTTTCGCCGAGACCCACGAACACCGAGAACGCATCCTCGGGCACCGCTCCCATCAGGCCGCCACGCTTCCAGATGCTGGTCAGGAAGTTGTTGATCATGCTTTTGATCGTGACCCAGGTATTGGCCGTGTTCGGCTCGAACACCATCGCCTTGGCCGCCAGCCGGCAGCTCTCTTCCAGCATGATCATCGTGCGGCGCACGTTGATGTAGCGCCAGTCCAGGCTGTTGCCATCCAGCGTGCGAGCCCCCCACACCAGCACGCCTTCGCCGATGAAGCTGCGAATCGCGTTGATCGATTTGCCCTGCGCGCTGACGTTCAGGTCTTCCTGTTGCTCGGCGGAGATGCTGACGGTCGGCGAGATGACACCGTTCAGGCTCACGTTGGCAGGTGCTTTCCAGACGCCGCGGGTGTTGTCCACCATCGTGTAGACGCCGGCCATCGCGCTGCTCGGCGGCATCACGTTCAGCTGGCGTCTCACTTCGGTGAGCACAGCCTTGTAGACGCCACTGGCGCCAGCGAGCGTCTTGTTCAGCAGGTCGCGGCGGGCCTTCACGCCGGCGGCCAGCGCGTCGCTGTTGAGCGGGTTGTCGTAGCTGGCTTCCCACACGTCATTGGCCGCAGCTTCGGCTTGCGCGGCCGCGTCGTCGTCGGCGAGCGCCGGGTCGGCGGCCTTGGCTGCGGCAATCGAATCGGCGATGAACTTCGTGCGCGCGTCGTCGTAGGCCTTGGTGCGGTCTGCGGCGGCGGCCTTTTGCGCGTCGTCGAAGGTCTTCAGGTCCGTCTCGATGTCGGCATCGCTCTTCTTCGCCGCCTTGCCGTCGCTGGCGACCTTGGCTCGCGCCGCCTTGGCCGCTGCGTCGTCGCGCTGCTTGCGCGCTTCGGCCACGACGACCGGCGTGAAGTTGGTCTTCAGCTTGGCGACCTCCTCGAACATGGCGCGCGTGTGGCCCTTGGTGGTCGCGTCCACCGTGTCGGGCAGATCCAGTTCAGCGCGCAGCAGCTTCTGCAGCAGGTCGACGCTGCCGGCTTCGATGTTCGTGTAGTCGATCTCTTTTTCGCCGACCACCGAGGTGTTGAGCCAGGGGTAATAGGCGGCGGCGAAGTCGAGGAAGTTGATGCCCAGGCTGTCGCGGAAGGCAGCCACCGGATCACCCTGCGGGAACTCGCGCGGCTTGTCGCCGTTCCACACATCGAGGATGGCGACGCGGCTCTTCATCTCGTAGCCGCAGTGGTTGAGCATCCCTTGCTGGATGTCCTTGCAGGTG
>NZ_JBFUGE010000292.1:0-7597 GCF_056403075.1 Ideonella sp. P3_A4
GGTCCAGGAAGGGCAGATACGGCCGCTGCGGCCGTGGCCGGCGTGTCAGGCGCTGGGGTTGGATGCGATCGCGTTCGACGCTTCGAGCTGGCCACGGGTCGACGTCGTCGTCAGCCACGCGGGGGCCGACGGCGTGGTGGTCGATGCCCTGGTGGCTGCCGGCGCACGCGGTCTGGTGATCGAGGGCACCGGCAACGGCACGGTGCATGCGTCGCTGCTGGCGGCCGTCGAGCGAGCCCAAGCTGCGGGCCTGCCGGTGCTTCGCAGCACCCGTTGTGCCGGCGCCGCGGTGGTCGGCGCGCCAGCCGCCGCATTGCCCTCGGCTGGCGAGTTGTCGCCGGCCAAGGCGCGCGTCGAGCTGCTGCTGCAGCTGCTGGGCCAGCCTCCTGCCTGACCAGCATGACGTGAAGAGGCGGCCACTCGGGCCGCCCCGCCTACGTCAGTTCGGCAGCTTGAACTTCTGCGGTTCGTAGACCGAACCGGCCAGGTCCGCTTCGTCGAAGGCGAAGACGAAGAACTGGTTCGGATTGGCCAGGCCGCCCGGCGCCACGGCCAGGAAGTCGTTGTCGTTGGCGATGTACAGCGTGTGCTTGGTGACCCCGTCGACGACCACGTCCTCGCCGAAGGCCATGCCTTCAAGCTTGGCAGGGATCTGCGCGTCGGCGATGCCGGCGGCGTTCAGCGCGGCACGCAGGTCGGCGAACAGCGTCTTCGCCGGCGCCTTGGCCAGCAGCGCGGTTGCGCCTTCGAGGCCGCTCACGTCCTCGGCGCCCGCCAGGTCCACCTTCCAGGCCTGCTTGACGACGGCGACCGAGTTGTCGCCCAGGCCCTTGCCATCACGCTCGAGCACCAGAAACTCGTGGCTGTTCAGCGCCAGGATCTCGCTCGAGTTGTAGGCCTTGTTCAGCGCCGGGATGAAGTTGTCGTAGGCGTACTGGCTGACAGCGCCGGTGGCGATGTCGATCTTGACGATGCGGTTGGCGCGGCCACCGTCGCCGCCGTCCTGGATCAGCGGGCTTTGCACGAAACCGAACAGCGTGTGGCCGTCGGGCGAAATGGCCAAGCCTTCCATGCCCTTGTTGGCCACGCGACCGCGGGTGTTGCCGCTGATCTCGGTCGCGCCGAGTGCCGATTTCGTCGCGATCGAGAAGGTCGACTCGGGCAGCGCGAACACGCGGGTGCGCTTGCCGGTCTCGCGGTTGAATTCGTAGACGTACGGGCCGTATTCGTCCGACACGTAGACATGCTTGCCGTTGCGCGACACGCGGATCGCCTCGGGGTCCAGGCGCGCATCCATCGGGCTCAGCGAATTGGTGTCGCCGTCGAAGTTGTCCGAACGGCCGCTGAAGTATTGGTGGCCCTTGTGGTTGTTCGGCGGCAGGGCGGGGCCGTAGACCAACGCGTCGCGCGAGTACAGCAGCGTGGTGCCAGTCAACTGCGGCGTCAGGGTGAAGGGCAGCGCGCCATCGGCCACCGGCGACAGGGCCAGCGTCAGCGTCTGGATGCGCGGCACCCAGCTGGTGGTGTTGTCGACGTTGACGTTCCACGTCACGGCATTGGGGCCGCGGTCGGGGACGGCGACGAAGGTGTTGCCACCGGYCCAGGCCAGGCCTGATCCGAGGCCACCCAGCAGGTTGGCCGGTGTGCCGTTTTCCAGGGTGTGGGTCAGGCCCGACAAATCGCTGCCGTCGCCGGGCAGGCTGCCCTTGGCGATCAGCGTGACCGCGGCGTGGGCGGGCGCAAAGGCGGCGGCGCAGGCGAGCGCCAGCGCGCTAACGGTGTTCTTGTGCAGCATGAAAAAAGCTCCTCGGGTCGATACAACCCAAGGAGCTTCATCGCGACGGGTGACGCCGTCATGACCCGTGCATGACGGGCCGATGACAGCGTTCGGTCCGCCTTTAGACGATCGTCAGCGTGACGTCGATGTTGCCGCGGGTGGCGTTCGAGTACGGGCACACCTTGTGCGCGGCGGCGACCAGCGCTTCAGCGGCGGCGCGCTCCATGCCCGGCACGGTGATGGCCATCGCCACCTGGATGCCGAAGCCGCCGGTGATCGGGCCGATGCCCACGTCGGCGGTGATCGACACATCGGCCGGCAGGGCGATCTTCTGGCCCGCGGCGACCGCCTTCATCGCGCCGATGAAGCAGGCCGAATAGCCGGCAGCAAACAGCTGCTCGGGGTTGGTGCCGCGGCCGCCGTCGCCGCCCAGTTCCTTCGGCGTGCTCAGGTTGAGCTCGAGCCGGCCGTCGTCGGACTTCGAGGTGCCGGCGCGGCCGCCGGTGGAGGTGGCGTGGGCGGTGTACAGAACCTTGTCGAGAGCCATGATGTCTTCCTTGGGTTTGATGATGGTCAGGGGTGGGATCAGGTGCTCAGGCCGCGGCCTGGGCGATGTTGTCGCGCAGCGACTTCAAACGCTGCGTGAGCGAGGAAACTTCGTCGAGCTGGCAGTCGGTGGCGCACAGCACGTGCTGCGGGATGGCCTGGGCACGGGCCTTCAGCGCGCGGCCTTCGGTGGTCAGCTGGATCAGCACGCGGCGCTCGTCGGCCGCATCGCGCAGGCGCTGCACCAGGCCGGCCGATTCGAGGCGCTTGAGCAGCGGCGTCAGCGTGCCCGAGTCCAGCGTCAGCCTTTCGCCGATCGCGCTGACCGGCTGGCCGTCTTCTTCCCACAGCACCAGCATTACCAGGTACTGCGGGTAGGTCAGGCCCAGCGGCGCCAGCAGCGGCTTGTACAGCTTGGTCATCGCCAGCGAAGCCGAATACAGCGCAAAGCACAGCTGCATGTCCAGCGCCAGCCATGAGGCGGGGGCGTTGGCTGGCTTGCGGGGCTTGCTGCTGTTCGTCATGGCCGCAACTGTAGCGTGCAATTCAATTGCACACAATCTAAATGGTCTTTGGCGGTGCTGCTGACTCGCAGCGAAAGCTCTCAGTGAGGGATGAAGGTCAGACGTCGAGGGTGTAGACCACGGCCGCCGTGCGCTCGGCGCGGCTGTGGCCTTCGAGGGCGTGGTCCCATTCGGGCGCTTCGGCGCCGCCGCCGGGCTTCAGCCGTTGGGTCATCACGGCGACCTCTTCGGAGCCGGCGTCGAACTCGGCCGCGAACTCGCGCGCCTCGGTGAAGAGCTGCGCGACCGTGCTGCCGCCCGAGTCGATCAGCAGCAGGTAGCGTGCGGGCTTGCGGTGCGAGGTGGCCGGATGTTTGCCGTGCGCCTCGATGCCAAAGCTGTCCATGGGCCGATCATGCCACGCCAGCTTCAGACGAGGGCAGGCGCACCACGCCGGCCGTGTGCAGCGCGGTGATCTCGCCGTCGAGATAGCCCAGTCCGCGTAGTAGCACGCTGGTGTGTTCGCCCAGCGCCGGCGGCGGTTGGCGCAGTGGCAGGCGCTCGCCGCTCAACGTCAGTGGCAGCAGGGCAGTGCGGGTCTCGACCGCCTGGCCGGCACCGCTGCCATCGGCCGGGATCGTCATCGGCGCCAGCCCGCCGGTGGCCAGCAGGTGCGGGTCATCGAACAGATCCTGCGGCCGGGTGATCGGCGCGTAGGGCAGCCCGACGCGTTCGAAGCGCGCGCCAAGGTCGGCTGCGTCGAAGTCGACAAAGCGCTCGCGCAACACCGGCAGCAGCCACTCGCGGGCGCGCACGCGGTCGTTGTTGCTGGTCAGGCGCTCATCGGCCAGCAGGTCGTCGAAGCCGAACTCGCGGCACATCAGCGCCCACTGGGTGTCGCTGACCGCAGCGAGGAAGATCTGCTCGTCGTCTTTCACGGTGAACACGTCGTACACGCCCCAGGCCGAGATGCGGCTGGGCATCGGCGCGGCGGGTTGGCCGGTGACGGCGTACTGCATCATGTGCTGCGCCACCAGGAACACGTTGTTCTCGAACAGCGCGCTTTGCACCTCTTGCCCACGGCCGGTGCGCTCGCGTTGCTGCAGCGCTGCCAATGCGCCGATGGCGCCGAACATGCCGCCCATGATGTCGTTGACGCTGCTGCCGGCGCGCAGCGGTCGGCCTTCGGGGCCTGTCATGTAGGCCAGGCCGCCCATCATCTGCACCACCTCGTCGAGCGCCGTGCGGTGGTCGTAAGGGCCGGGCAGGAAGCCCTTGTGCGAGACATAGACCAGCCGCGGGTTCAACGCCGACAGCGCGGCGTAGCCAAAGCCCAGCTTGTCCATCGTGCCGCCCTTGAAGTTCTCGCTGAACACGTCGGCACMGGCCGCCAGCTTCAGCACGATCTCGCGGCCGCGCGCATCCTTCACGTCGACCGCCAGGCTTTGCTTGTTGCGGTTGAACATGCCGAAGAAGCCCGCGCCGGAGCCGAGCAATCGACGTGTGTTGTCGCCCGCCAGCGGCTCGATCTTGATCACCTCGGCGCCCAGGTCGGCCAGGATCAGGCCGCAGGTCGGGCCCATCACCATGTGGGTGAACTCGACCACGCGGGTGCCGGCCAGCGGCAAGGTGTTGTTGGCGCTCATTCAGTCACTGTCCTCGTGGTGTTCAGCAGGGTCTCGCCGGTTGGTTGACGCCCGTCGGCATAGGCAAAGCCCTTGGTCAGACCGGCTTCCGGTGTCATGCCGTAAAGGGCCTCGCCCGGCAGGCCTTGGGCCAGGGCGGTGCGGGCGGCGGTCAGGCGCTCCAGGTCGACGCCAGTGTCCACCCCCATCGCTTCGAACATGAACACCAAATCTTCGGTCACGACGTTGCCCGACGCGCCCGGCGCATACGGGCAGCCGCCCAGGCCACCTTGCGAAGAGTCGAAGGTGCGCACGCCCACGTCGTAGGCGGCCAGGCAATTGGCCAGCCCCAGGCCGCGGGTGTTGTGCAGGTGGGCGGCACCTGCATGCTCGCCAATGGCCGCGCGCAGGCGCCGGAACAGGCGCCGCACTTGCGAAGGGTTGGCCATGCCAGTGGTGTCGGACAAGCCCGCTTCGTCAACGCCCGCCCGCACCAGCGCCTCGGCCAGCCGCAGCACCTCATCTTCTGACACCGGGCCTTGGAGCGTGCAGCCGAACGCAGTCGAGATGCCGACTTCGACCATCACGTTCGGCGACTGCTTGCGGCACAACGCAACGATTGCGCGCACCTCGTCGACCATCTGCTCGGGCGTCTTGCGCACGTTGGCCAGCGAGTGCGCTGAGCTGGCCGACACTGGCACCGTCAGCTTGTGCACCCCAGCCGCCAGCGCCGCCTCGGCACCGCGCAGGTTCGGCACCAACGCCATCACCGTCAGCCCAGGCAGGTGCAAAGCATGGCGGACCACCTCGGCCACATCGGCCATTTGCGGCAACAGCTTGGCCGGCACGAACGATCCGACCTCGATCTCGCGCAGGCCGGCGCCGTAAAGCGCTTCGACCCACGCCAGCTTGGCGGAAGTGGGCATGGTGCGGGCCACGCTTTGCAGGCCATCGCGGGGGCCGACTTCGCTGATCAGGACGGACGCAGGCGCGGTTGACATGGTGATTGATTGTTCTATAAGATAGAACGACGTTCTGTTAATTGAAATCATAAACCGAGACCGCCATGCCACGCAAGGCCGCCCAACCTGCACTGGCCGATGAAGACGCCGCACCCGGCGGTGCCGCCTCGGTCGACCGGGCGCTGAGCCTGTTGACGGCGTTTCGGGCCGGCGAGTCGGCGTTGTCACTGGCCGAGCTGGCCGAGCGCACGCGGCTCTACAAGAGCACCGCCCTGCGGCTGCTGGCCTCGCTCGAGCATGCCCGGCTGCTGCAGCGCGCGCCGGACGGCCGCTATGCGCTGGGCTCCGAGGTCGCGCGCTTGCAGTCGATCTACGCGGCGTCGTTTTCGCTCGAGGCACAAGTGCTGCCGGCGCTGCAGGCGCTGGTTGCGGCCACCCAGGAGAGCGCAGCCTTCCACGTGCGCCAGGGCGACCAGCGCCTGTGTCTGTATCGGGTCGATTCACCGCAGCTGCTGCGCGACCACATCCGCGCCGGCGACGTGTTGCCACTGGACCGCGGCGCCGGCGGGCGCGTGCTGTTGGCTTTTGGCCTGGACGGCGGTGCGCGCGGCAAGCTCTACGATCAGATCCGCCGTGACGGCGTCTACGCCACCAGCGGCGACCGCGTGCCCGGCCTCACCGGCATCTCGGCGCCGGTGTGGGGGGCAGCGGGTGAATTGTTGGGCGCGCTGACCCTCACGTTGCCCGACACGCGGCTCAAGCCCGGCTATGCCCACACGGTGCGGCAGGCCGCCCGTCACCTATCGCAACGTTTAGGCGCCGTCACCACTCTGGATTGACAGGTTTTCGCATCAGGCGTAAACCTGTGTCACCGCGCCCACATTCTTCCTTCTTGTGTCTTCGGGCGGGTGAGGAGGCCGTAATGCGTAGACGCCTGTATGTGGTGTTGCCTGACGTGGCCAGTGCACGCCAGACCGCCAACGATCTGTTGCTGGCCCGTATCGAGGACCGGCACATGCACTTCCTGAGCCGGCGCGACATGTCGCTCGGCGAGTTGCACGAAGCCAGCTTCCTGCAGAAATCCGACGTGCGACATGCTTTCTTCCTGGGTGCAGGCCTGGGTGTGGTTGGCGGTGCCACCCTCGGGGTCATCCTGAAGATGACCGACCTGGGCAACGGCTACAACTTCGATGTCGGCACGCTGATCATCTGCACGATCGCCGGCCTGCTGCTCGGAGCCTGGGCCTCCACGCTGATCGGCGTCTCCACGCCCAGCGTGGCGCTCAAGCCCTTCGAAGAAGAGCTGGAAGCCGGCAAGATCCTGCTGATGGTCGACGTGCCGCACTCGCGCGTCGAAGAGATCCAGGCGATGCTCGAAAACCGCCACCCCGAGGCGGAGAGAAAGGGCATCGACCTCACCATGCCTGCTTTCCCCTGAAGACACAGGTGCCCGCTTCGGCGGGCGCCTTCGTTTTGGGGAGCCGGCGCCACGTGGCCGCGCGACATCTGCGCGGTCGAGGGTGGCTCGCGCCTGCCGCTGACATGTAGGACAGCGGCTACAGCGCGCGGCGAATGCGTCCGGTATTCGCCGCGTCCGCTCGTCTCCATGCTGTGCACAGCACTTGCCCAGGTCCTTGGAGGGACCGGGCAAGGTCTGACCAGCCCTTGATCACATCAATGGAGAAGGCGATGAAAAACTCCCTGAAGACCGCGGTGGTCCTTTCGGCTGCCGCCATCCTGGCCGGCCATGCGGCGGCCGAGGTCACGTTCTACCAGCACGAGTCGTTCGGCGGGCGCGCCTTCACGACCTACAGCCCGATCAACAACCTGGCCCGCTACGGCCTGAACGATCGGGCCTCGTCGGTCATCGTCGACCGGCAACGCTACGAGGTCTGCGAAGACGCGGGCTACCGTGGCCACTGCGTGATCCTGCGGCCGGGCAGCTACCCCTCGCTGGCGGCGATGGGCATGAACAACCAGGTCAGCTCGGTGCGGCCGATCGCGTCGAACGTGCGGGTCGAAGACCGCCGTTATGCGCCGCCGCCCGTCATGGTGGTCGACTACCGCCGTCGCGGTGGTGAACGCCTGTTCGAAGCCAACGTGGTGGCCGTGCGCGCCGTGGTCGGCCCGCCGGAGCAGCGCTGCTGGATCGAACGCGAGCGAGTGCCCGACGGGCCTAACGTC
>NZ_JBFUGE010000293.1:0-7583 GCF_056403075.1 Ideonella sp. P3_A4
TTCCCTTCACCACCTCCTTCACCTTTTGCGAGAAGACGATGCTGATGAAACGCCGTTTGCTGTTGCTGGCCGCCACGCTGGCCACCACCTGGGCCACCGCCGCCACCGGTCCATATGACGAAAGCGCCGATGCGCAAAAGGACGTGCAACGCGCGTTCGAGACCGCCGCCAAGTCACAGCGGCCGGTGCTGGTGATCTTCGGCGCCAACTGGTGCGCCGACTGCCGCGCGCTGGACACCTCGCTGAAGGCGCCGGCCAATGCCGAGCTGATGGCCAAGGAGTTCGTCGTCGTCAAGGTGGATGTCGGCAACTTCGATCGCCACCTGGACATCGCCGAGCGCTACGGCAACGCGATCAAGAAAGGCATCCCGGCCGCCGCCATCCTGTCGCCCAAGCAGGACCTGCTCTACACCACCAAGGGTGGCGAGCTGGCGAATGCGCGCAAGATGAGCGACAGCGGCGTCTACGAGTTCTTCCGCGACGTGGTGGCCTCGGCCAAGGCGGGCAAGTGAGCACGGCGCTCCACTCGGGCAACAACAGCGAGACGGCGGCCAGCGTGCTGGCCTTCTGGTTCGGCGAACAGCCCGAACGCGCGGCCACCAGCCCGGACTGCGCGCGGCTGTGGTGGTCCAAGCAGCCGGCGGTCGATGCCGATATGCGCGCACGCTTCGGCCCGCTGATCGCCCTGGCCGGCGCCGGCGGGCTCGACGGTTGGGACGCCACGCCCGAAGGCCGGCTGGCGTTGATCCTGCTGTGCGACCAGTTCACCCGCAACACCGCACGCGGCACCCCCGAATCCTTTGCGCTCGATCCGCTGGCCCGCGTCTGGTGCCTCGAAGGCCTGCAGAAGAATGCCTTCGCCGGGATGCTGCCGATCCAGCGCCAGTTCGCCTACATGCCACTGGAACACTCGGAGTCGCTTGACCACCAGGACCGTTGCGTGCTGCTGATGCAAGGCTTGCGCGACGAGGCCAGCGCGACCGAGCGCGCGACCTTCGAAGGCTTTGTCGACTACGCCGAAAAGCACCGCGAGATCATCCGCCGCTTCGGCCGTTTCCCGCATCGCAATGCCATCCTCGGCCGCAGCAGCACGCCCGAGGAGCTGGCTTTCCTGCAGACGCCGGGCTCGTCGTTCTGAGGGGGTGCAAGAGGCGCGCTTTTTAAGCGTCGCCTTCTTGACCGCTGAGCGATGGCGATGACCGTCACCGAAATACTTGCCGTCGCCTGTCAGCTATCGGCGCGCATCATGGTTGCGTGCGCTTGCGAAGGGCCAGCGCGCCAACCCATGAGGACTCACCAGTACAAGACGCCATGAAACGCCTGATCGAAATCCGCTCCTACAAGCTCAAGGCCGGCGAAGCCGCCGCCTTCCACGACGCAGTGCTCAACACCGTGATGCCGATGCTGCGCAGCGCGATGGACGTCGTCGCCCACGGCCCGTCGGCCCACGAGCCCGACACCTACTTTCTGGTCCGCGCCTACGCCGACCTGGCTGACCTCGAAGCCCAGCAAGGGGCGTTCTATGGCTCGGACACCTGGCGCAACGGCCCTCGCGAATCGATCGTGTCGCGCATCGAAAGCTACCTGAACACCGTGTTGTGGCTGTCGCCCGAAGCGGTCGAGGACATGCGGCGCTTGAACGCGGTTTGAACGGTTGATGCGCCTAGGACCTCAGCCACGGCGAYCGGCGATCGGTCAATAGAAGCGAACGCCTGGCCTCAGCAACAGCTGGAAGATCAGCAGCAGACACAAGACAGCCCCGAGCGGCCAAGCGATCGATCTAACAGCGGCTGCACGATCGGTACCCACAGCACCTAGGCGCCATGCGGCACCCGCCTGGATCCACGACACGCCGATCACGGTGACCACGGCCGGCACCGCAGCCACCTCGATCCACTCGCGTGGAACACGGAACGCGATGATCATGGGCATGGCGATCAGCGCCGGCAGCGATGCGACTCTGAAGATAAGGAGGCATCGCTCCTTGGCCGTGTCCACGAGGTCGCCCTCTTCGGCCAACTCAAGCAGCGGGCGCGTCATTCGAAGGGCGATCAGCGGGATGGCCGCGAGCGCCGCCATGGCCATGGTGGTCTTGAGCGTGGCGCTCAACCCGAGATAGACCATGGCCATGCCCACATCGCTTTGTGGGCTGATGGCACCGATGACGAACTGCGGCAGCGCCATGAACAGCCCGCTGTAGGCCATCCAGAAAAGAAACAGGCGAACGGCGGCCGAGCTGCCGCGGTAGCGCCGCAAGAACAGCGCGCAAATGACAGCGGACAGCAGGGTCGCCAAGACCCCCGTGCCCTGGAACAGACCAGCCAGCGGGTGTTTCCCCTCCCAGATGTGGTTGTTGTGGAAGAGGGTCGGCCGCAGCCCGGGCGTCAGCGCCTTGGGCAGCACCAGGAACAACTCCTGAATGAGGAAGGTCAGGTTGAAGGCGAGCGTGTAGACCAGCGCCGACAACAGCGTCAGCCTCCAGCCCGAAGACGCGGAGGAGCGCGGGCGGGCGCCGGTCTCATCTCTTGTGCGAGCCCATCCGGCGAGGCCCAGCAGCACCGGGCCGGCGAGAACCAGCACTGCGGCGATCGCAATCAGGTTCCCGCTCGTCATGCCGTCGTTATCGCCCGCTGCCGCGAGCCGGGGCCCACGAAGTCCTTGATCGCTTCGGTCATCCCGGGATTTCCGGCTCGACGAGCTTGGCCAGTTGCTCCAGGGATTCCTGCCAGCCCAGGTAGCACATCTCGACCGGGATGGCTGCCGGCAGACCCTCTTGGACGATGGTCAACTCGGTGCCGCATGCGACCTGCCGCAAGTCGATCGTGGTGCGCATTTCACCGGGCAGGTTGGGGTCGTCGAAAGCATCGGTGTACTGGATCCGCTGGTTCGGCACCAGCTCGCGGTACTCGCCGCCGAACGCATGGCTGTTCCCGCTCGAGAAGTTTGCGAACGACATCTTGTAGGTCCCACCAACGCGGGCGTCCATGTGGTGAACCTTGCAGGTGAAGCCGTAGGGCGGCAGCCACTTGGCCATCGCGTCGGCATCCAGGAACGCACGGTAGATGCGCTCGGGTTTGGAGCGGAGGACGCGGTGAAGACGAACGGTGCCTGTAGCCATGGTGAATCCTTTCGGTTGGAAGTGACAGGGCCGCGCACAGCGGCGCCTATTCTCACGACGATCGGGTCGGCGCGAAATCGACAATCGCAAAAATCACAGCGACGCCGTCTGCGCCGGCATGTCGATCTTGGTGCCGGCGTACATCTGCCAGCGATTGCGCCCCGCGCGCTTGGCCGCATAGAGCGCCATGTCAGCGGCCTTGTACAAGGCTTCCGGCGCCTGGCCATGGCGGGGGCACAGCGCGGCGCCGATGCTGCCTTGGGGCTTCAGGCGCTGAGCGTTGTGTTCGACGGGCTGGGCGAATGCGGCAAAGATGCGCTCGCAAACGGTGGCCACATCGGCGTCGTCGTCCAGGTTGTGCAACAGCACCGCAAACTCGTCGCCCCCCAAACGGGCCACGCGATCGGTCTCTCGAACGGCGGCCTGCAAACGCAGCGCCACGGCCACCAGCAAGGCATCGCCCGCGTCGTGGCCTTGCGTGTCGTTGACCTGCTTGAAATGGTCGAGGTCGATCAGCAGCAGGGCGAACGCCGTGCCGGTGCGCTGCGATTGGGCCAGCAGCCTGCGCAGTTCATCGTTGAAAAGCCGGCGGTTGGCCAGCCCGGTCAGGCCATCGAAGTAGGCGATCTTTTCGAGTTGCCGCTGGCTCTCGAGCAGTTGCTGCGTACGCTCGTCGACCAGTGCCCGCAAGACCAGCTGGCGCCGCCGCAGGTACATCGTCCTGGTATGAACGAGCGCGGCCAAGGTGGCACAGACGATCACGGCCAGCRCACCCTTGAACCATGCGGTCTCGTGCCAGGCAGGTTCGACGTCCAGCGGTATCTGCAAAGTCGGCGACCAAGGGCCCGACGGCCCGGCCGCACGAAGCTCCAGCGTGTGCCGTCCGACTGGCAGGTTGGTGTACATCGCCACGCGCCGGCTCGCATCGATAGCCCGCCACTCGTCGTCGATGCCGCGCAAGCGGTGCTCGTAGCGGTTGCGCTCCGGCGCCGCGAAGTCGAGCGCCGCAAACTCCACCAGAACGCTGCGCCGCGCAGGGCTGATGGCCAGCGGCTGCGACGGCGCGCGGACCAGCGGGTAGCTCATGACCGGCCGTTCATCGCCGACCCGCAGTTCCGTGACAACCACCGGCGCCACGTACGACGACTCGGTCATCGGACGCGACGGGTCCACGATCGCCAGGCCGCCCATGCCGCCGAAGAGCACTTCGCCATCCGCCGTCACCGCGCCCGAGTTGGTCCAGTACATCTGGATCCCCAGGCCTTGCTCCGCGCCAATGGCATGCGCCTGCAGCGTCTGCCCGTCGATGCGAGCGAGGCCCTTGTCCGTGCTGGCCCACGCCACGCCCGCATGATCGATCAGCACCATGTTGACGCCGTTGTGCGGCAGGCCCTCGGCGGCCGAGATGCGGCGGATGGCGGGCTCGGCGTTGCCAGTCGTCCAGGTCACCACCCGGACCCCCGCGCCGAACGCCCCGATCCACAGCCTGCCTTGGCGGTCGTAGACCAGCGAAGAAATGAAGCCACCGGGCACGCCGATGCGGCCGACCTGTTCTGGCGGCAGGCGCGACACCGACATGTCGCGCGGCTGCAACCGCGCGAGGCCTGACCGGGTGCCTACCCACATCGTTCCGTCGGGCCCGGGAAGAAGGGCACTGATGCGGTGGTCGGGCAGCCGATTGCCGTCTTCGCGAAGCAAGGGCGTGAGCGCCGTCGTGGTGGACTGCGGCTCGGTCACCCAGAGCCCGTCGGAACCGCCGATCCACAGGCGGCCTTCCTGCCACGCCATCGCCCAGACCGCCTGCACCGCCGAGCGGCCGAGCGCCTCGAGGCGGCGCACCGCGGTGCCTGATGCGTCGGCGCGATACAGGCCATGCTGGGTCCCCAGGTAGATCTCGCCCGAAGGTGCCTGCGACATGGACAGCACCCGCCCCGGCGGCAAGGCTGTGCGCGGCGACTGCGCGTCGGGCGACAGTCGCCCGATCTTGCCTCGCACGGGGTCGACGATGTCCACGCCGCCATCGCCGGTGGCCAGCCACACCCGTCCGTCGGGCAGCGCCAGCACGCAGGGCACGTTCATGTGGCTGATGCCACCTCGGCCGCTCGGCATCCAGTTCATCACCGCTTCTTGCCGCGGGTCGTGCACGCTGAAGGCGCTGTCCGAGCCCACCCACACCATCCCGCGGCGGTCACGCAGCAACGCGTAGATGTCGTTGTCGCGCAGGCTCGACGCCACGCCGTCGATGTGCTTTTCTCGCCGTGCTGCCCACTGCTGGGTGTCGACCCTCAGGATGCCGCCGCTCTCGGTGCCGATCCAGACCTCGTGGGGCCCCGCCTGCATCAGCGCGAACACGACGTCGGTGTCGTGGTCCAGCGGTTCCTTGACGCGCACCCTCAGCGCCACGGCTTCGACGGCRCCTTTTTCGACGACGAAGATACCGGACGATCGGGTGCCCACCCACAACCGGCCGTCGCTGTCCAGCAGCAGCTTGCGAACATCCGGTGGCGCGCTCTCGGCCGTTGCCAGGGCCACCGGCTCGAAGCGGTCTTTCTCTGACGTGCGCCGGAACAGGCCGCGGTCGGTGCCCACCCACAGCACCCCGGCGGCATCGGCAACAACGGCATGCGCTGGGCGATCAGGCAGCCCTTGGGGGCCCGCGAAACTCGCATGCCGCTGCACCACCCCAGTCTGGATGTCCAGATGGTCCAGGCCACCACCGGTGGCAACCCACAGGCCGTGCGGGCCATCGTCCACCATCGCGAACACACTGTGGCGCGACAACGCCGCATCCTTGGCCAGCGGCGAGACGAAGCGGTCTTGCTCAGCGTCATAGCGGACCAGTCCGCCGGCGCTGGTGCCAACCCAGAAACGGCCGGCCTGATCGGTATACAGCGACTGGATGAAGCTGTCGGGCAGCGTGCCCGGGACGGAGACATCGCTCAGGTAGCTGCGCAGCTTGTAGCCGTCCCACCGAAGCAGGCCACTTTGCGTGCCGAGCCAGATGAAGCCGGTAGCGTCCTGGCCCATCGTCACGAATGAGAGGGTGCCCGACACGACCTGGCGGAAGGCCGGGTCGGCACGCGCGGACCATGTGCTCTCTGCACGCGCGGCAGTGGTGACCGCCAGCCAAGCGACCAGCAGAAAACAGCAGATGCGACCGAAGGACGATCTCGCTGATTGCCGCATGTTTTGCGTCGGTTGGTATGCGTGTCACGGCCGACGGTTCACGGCGGCCGACTCCCTGGGTCAGGGTCGCTTGCCGCACGGCCTCAGAATCAACAGCGGCAGCAAGCCCTCAATCCTCGAGCGAGCAGCAATTGCCGTTCCCGGTGCTGACACGCGCACCGAGCGCCTGCTTCGCTACATTGAGGGCGTGGCTTCAATCACCTGGTCAGCCCCCATGCATCGTTTTTGCCATCACCGCGACGAGATCGTCCCAGGCCGTACCGCCCAGTACACACTGAGCCTGGACGATCAAGCGCTGAGCTACCGCCGCGCGCTCGAATTGCTGGCCGGCGATGCGGCGTTCAGGCTGTACCTGAGCCGCCTGCTTGCCGAGGCCGAGTTCCCATCGTTCCGCTGGGAAACGCCGCCCATCACTCAGCGCACCGTCGATCGGCCGTTCGAGTTCGTGCTGGTGAACGACCCTTACCTGCAGGTGAAGCCCGAGCCGCAGGTGTTTGCAGAGCATTTCGCCAAGGCTGGCGCGGCGCCGCTGGTGTTGCCGGTGGCGAACCTGGGCCGCACGGCCACGCTGGTGGTGCCGCGGCAACTCGATGCCGACTGTGCCTATCCGCACATCGCCGCGTTCGTCCGCACCGCGCCCGAGCTGCAGTTGCATGCGCTGTGGCAGTGCGTCGCGGCCACGGCTTTGGCTCAGTTGTCTGACGCGCCGATGTGGATCAGCACCGCCGGCGGGGGCGTGGCTTGGCTGCATGTGCGCCTCGAAGGCACGCCGAAGTACTACGCTTACCGGCCCTACGCCATCGACCGCTGATCGCGCGGCGCACAATCACCGCCACGGGTTGGCCGAGGAGCAAGCCATGCGAGCCTATGTGATCACGACGGGGGCTGTGTTCGCGCTGCTGGTGGTCGTGCATGCGGCGCGGCTGGCGCTCGAAGGGCCGCGGCTGCTGAGCGAGCCTGACTTCATCCTCGCGACGCTGATCCCGGCCGGCATGTGCGTGTGGGCTTGGCGACTCGTACGCCGCCCTGCCGCTGACCTGCGTCAATAGGTGCCGGGGTACAGCCCACCGTCGAGCAGCCAGTTCTGCCCGGTGATGAAGCCGGTGTGCGCGCTGCAGAGAAACGCACAGGCCGCGCCGAATTCGTCGGCGGTGCCGTAGCGCTGCGCCGGCACGCCGAGCCGCCGCTGGTCCCACACCGATTCGGCGGGCCGACCTTGGCGCTCGGCGGCGGCCTGCACCGTCTTGCGCAGACGATCGGTGTCGAACGGGCCGGGCAG
>NZ_JBFUGE010000294.1:0-7566 GCF_056403075.1 Ideonella sp. P3_A4
TGCCAGCGCAGTAGGCCAGGAACTGCCAGAGGAAGTGGTCGGTGGGGTAGGCCGACAGGTCGTACATGCCCATCATGGCCGCGACCAGCGGCACGTTGTCGACCACGGCGCTGGCGATGCCGATGATCAGCACGATCAGGTCCGTCCTGCCGATGGTGTGGTTCAGCCAACCGGCCAGCGTGGCCAGCACACGGGTGTGCTCCAGCGTGGCGACCGCCAGCAAGATGCCGATGAAGAACATCAGCGAGGGCATGTCGATCTTCTTCAGCGCATGCGCCAGGCTCAGCCGCTCCTTGTCCCGCTCGTCCTTGTGGCGGTGCAGGCCATCGCCGATCAGCCACAGCAGGCCGAGACCAAAGAGGATGCCCATGAACGGCGGCAAGTGGGTCACCGTCTTGAAGACCGGCACCGCCAGCAGGATCGCCAGGCCGAGAAAGAACATCACGTTGCGCTCGAAGGCGCTGGTGCCGGTGCCGGAGGCTTCGTCATGGCGAGCAGGTGCCATGACCTGACGGCCCCGCACCCTGAACGCGGCCACGCCCAGCGGCAGCAGCAGGCTCACCAGCGACGGCAAGAACAGCGCCGTCACGACGGCCTGGCCGGTGACCTGGCCGCCGATCCACAGCATCGTCGTCGTGACGTCGCCGATCGGCGACCAGGCGCCGCCCGCGTTGGCCGCGATGATCACGATCCCGGCGAACAGCAGCCGGTCTTCGCGGCCGTCGATCAGCTTGCGCAGCAGCGACACCATCACGATGGTGGTGGCCAGGTTGTCGAGCACGGCGCTGAGAAAGAAGGTGACGAGGCCGACGAGCCCCATCAGCGCCGGCAGGCTCGACGTCTTGATCCTGGTGGTGACCGCCTCGAAACCGTGGTGCGCGTCGACGACTTCGACGATCGTCATCGCGCCCATCAGGAAGAACACGATCTGCGACGTGGCGATCAGCGATTCGCCGAGTTGTTCGCCCAGTGCGTGGGCATCGCCCGAACCGAGCGCGTAGACGGTCCACATCGCCCCGGCGCCCAACAGTGCAGAAGCAGACTTGCTGATCTTCAGCGGGTGCTCGAGCGCGATGGCCGCGTAGGTCATCAAAAACAGAACAATGAGGGTGGTCGGCATGGCAGGCTCGGCGCAAGCGCCCGGTGGTCGTCGGTACTCCGCAAGGCGGCCCGACCGTTGCACATACCTGCCAGCGGCGCTTCACAGCGGCACTGGCACCCTCGGCGTATTGTAGGAGGGCGTCGTGTTCGCTCAGATGCGGTGCGCTGCCTGGGGATAATCGCCGCCCATGGAGTTGCTAGCTTTTCTTTTCGACCTGATCATCCACGTCGACCAGCACCTGAAGGATTTCGTCGCCAACTATGGCGTCTGGGTCTACGCGCTGCTGTTCCTGATCATCTTCGTCGAGACGGGCGTCGTCGTGATGCCGTTCCTGCCCGGTGATTCGTTGCTGTTCGTCGTCGGCACGCTGTGCGGCGCCGGGGCGATGGACCTGACCCTGTCGCTGAGCCTGATGTTCGCGGCCGCCGTGGCCGGCAACCAGAGCAACTACACGATCGGCAAGCATGTCGGCCCGAAGGTCTTCCAGTGGGAGAACTCGCGCTGGTTCAACAAGCAGGCCTTTCTGAAGGCGCACGACTTCTACGAGCGTTACGGCGGCGTCGCGCTGGTGGTCGGCCGCTTCATGCCCTTCTTGCGTACCTTCGCGCCGTTCGTGGCCGGCGTGGCGTTGATGACGCGGCGGCGCTTCACCCTGTTCGACGTGTCAGGCGGCGCACTCTGGGTCGGCAGCGTGACGCTGGCCGGCTACTTCTTCGGCAACGTGCCGTGGGTGCAGAACAACCTCGAGAAGATCATCTGGGCGATGATCCTGATCCCCGGCTTCGTGATCCTCTTCGGCGCTTGGCGCGCGCGCCGCAAACAGGCGGCCGCCGGCGCCCACCCCGCAGCGTGAGCACGGCCACGGCTACCGTCTACGCGCTGCTGGACGACCTGGGCCCAGCCGACGGCCCGCAGGCGCGCAGCCGTTGCTACACCGGTTTCGTGCGCGAGCATCACGCGCCAACGCCGGCCGAGCTGGACGCGGTTTGGGCCGCCGTCGACGCAGACCAGCGCGCCGGCCTGCATGCGGTGCTGCTGGCCGACTACGAATGGGGCGTGGCGTTGCATGGCAACGCGCCGGCGAATGCCTCGGAGGCGGGAACCGGCGCGGTCGGCGGCCTGCGTGTGCTGATGTTCCGTCAGCTCGATCTGTTGACGCCTGACGATGCCGACGACTGGCTGAGCGTTCGGGACCAGGGCGAGGAGCCAGGCGAAACGGGGCCGACCGTGGCTGGCGTGATACGCCTCGCATCGTCGATCGACGATGCGGCCTTCGACACCGCCATTGCGCGCATCCGCCACGCCATCGAGACTGGCGAAACCTACCAGGTCAATTTCACGTACCGCCTGAACGGCCAGGCCTATGGCTCGCCACTGGCGTTGTACAGGCGGCTGCGGGCGCGCCAACCGGTGGGTTACGGCGCCTTGATCGCGCTGCCGCCGCTGGAAGGGCGCGACAGTGCGCGCCATGTGCTGTCGCTGTCGCCGGAATTGTTCTTGCGCCACCAGGCCGGCAAGCTGACCGCGCGGCCGATGAAGGGCACTGCGCCGCGGCACCCCGCCGACCCGTTGGCCGATGYGGCGCAAGCCGAGTGGCTGCGCGCCGACGAGAAGAACCGGGCCGAGAACCTGATGATCGTCGACCTGCTGCGCAACGACCTGGGCCGCGTGGCCGAGTTGGGCTCGGTGCAGGTGCCGGCGCTGTTCGCGGTCGAGCCCTATGCGACCGTCTGGCAAATGACGTCGACGGTGCAGGCTCGCCTGCGCCCGGGCATCGGCATACCGGGCCTGCTGCGCGCGGCGTTCCCGTGCGGCTCGATCACCGGGGCGCCCAAGCACCACACGATGGGCCTGATCCGTGCGCTGGAGACCACGCCGCGTGGGCTGTACTGCGGGGCGATCGGCTGGGTCGATGCACCCGGCACCGCGAGCGTCGGCGACTTCTGCCTCTCAGTCGCGATCCGAACGCTGACGCTGGGTGAGTACCGCGAGGGCTTGGCGCCGCTGCAACTGGGCGTCGGCGCTGGCATCGTGCTGGACAGTGAGGCCGCCAGCGAGCGCGCCGAGTGCCAGCTGAAGGCCCGCTTCCTCACCGGCCTGGATCCCGGCTTCACGTTGATCGAAACGATGCGCTATGCGCCCGGTGCGGGCGTGCCGCTGTGGCCGCAGCACATGGCGCGGCTGGCAGCCAGTGCCGCCAAGTTGGGCTTTGTGTTCGATGAAACCGAGCTCCGCAACGGCTTCGAAACCTTGCGGCCATCACTGGCGCCCTCTGGCGACTCGCGCGTGCGCCTGGCCTTGCACCACGACGGCGGCGCCGACTGGCGCCACGCGTCGCTGCAACCGCTGCCCGATGGCCCGGTGCTGCTGCGCTGGGCCGACGAGACGCTGCCGCTGGGCCGGCCTTTGGCTGAGCACAAGACGAGTGACCGCGCGGTCTACGACCGCGGT
The DNA here is from genome assembly GCF_056403075.1 of Ideonella sp. P3_A4. Classification (NCBI taxonomy): domain Bacteria; kingdom Pseudomonadati; phylum Pseudomonadota; class Betaproteobacteria; order Burkholderiales; family Sphaerotilaceae; genus Ideonella; species Ideonella sp. P3_A4. Next base: position 3,554 of record NZ_JBFUGE010000294.1, read on the forward strand.
GTGCAGGCAGCGATGGCCGTCAACGCGTTCGACAGCCTCTTCCTGCGCGAAGACGGCGAGCTGTGCGAAGGCGGCCGCTGCAATATCTTCGTGCGCCTCGAAGGCCGCTGGTGGACACCCCCGCTGGCTGACCAGGTGCTGCCCGGCGTGATGCGCGGGCAACTGCTGGCCGACCCCAGCTGGGAAGCTGCCGAACGCCGCTTGACGCGCGAAGACGTCGAACAAGCCGAGGCGCTGGTGGTGTGCAACGCGCTGCGCGGCGTGCTGCCGGCCGTGCTGATGAGTTGATCAGACCCAGGCTTCAGGTCGCCCGGTTGCGCGACAGCGGTGGGTTCTTCGCGAAGTAGCGCTCGATGCCGCTGAACAGTGCCTGCACCAGGCGCTGCTGGTAGTCGGGGTCGCGCAGCTTGTCTTCCTCGTCGGGGTTCGAGATGAACGCCGTCTCGACGAGGATGGACGGGATGTCGGGCGCCTTCAGCACCGCGAAGCCGGCTTGTTCGACCTTGTCCTTGTGCAGCCGCCCGACCGAGCCGATGCGGCTCAGCACCTCGTTGCCGACGCGCAAGCTGTCCTTGATCTGCGCGGTGGTGCTCATGTCCAACAACGCACGCAGCACCTGGGTGTCTTTGGTGGCGGCGTTGACACCGCCGACCACGTCGGCCGCGTTTTCCTTCTGCGCCATCCAGCGGGCCGCCGTGCTGGTGGCGCCGCCTTGGCTCAGCGCAAAGACGCTGGCACCGCGTGCTTCGGGGGTGAAGAAGGCGTCGGCGTGGATCGACACGAACAGGTCGGCCTGCACGCGCCGTGCCTTGGCCACGCGGTCTTGCAGCGGCACGAAGAAATCGGCGTCGCGCGTCAGCATCGCGCGCATGCCGGGCTTGGTGTTGAGCTTGTCGCGCAGCTGCAGCGCGACCTGCAGCACCACGTCTTTTTCTTTCAGCCCGCTGGGGCCAATGGCACCCGGGTCTTCGCCGCCATGGCCAGGGTCGATGGCAACCACGATCAGGCGGTTGATGCGGTCTTTCTGGGCTGCGGTGGTCGGCGGCGTGGGGGCCGGCGGGCGCGGTGCCGGTGGGGTGCCGGTGTTGTTGGCGTTCGACTGGGCCAGCGGCTTGTCGACGCGGCCGATGAACTCGCCCAGTGCGTCTTGCACCTCGCGTGCGGCTTCGCGCTCGGCCGCGCCCTTGTCGCGGATGAGGCCCAGCAGCGGATCGGGCTCTTCGGTCGGGTAGAGGTCGAACACCAGCCGGTGCTGGTAGGCGGCCACCGGCGTCAGCGCAAACTGCTGCGGCTTGACCGTCTGCTTCAGGTCGATGACCAGGCGCACGACGCGCGGCTGGTTCTGGCCCACGCGAACGCTGGCGATGTAGGGGTCGTCGGATCGGACCTTGCCGACCAGCTCGCGCAGCGCAGGGCTCAGCTCAAGGTTCTCGATGTCGACCACCAGCCGCGGCGGGTTGTCGGCGACGAAGTGGTTGGCGATCAGCGACTGGTCCGACTCGATCGTCACGCGGGTGTATTCGGCCGCGGGCCAGACGCGCACCGCGACGATGGCCGAGCCCCAGGCCAGCTGGGCCGGCCCGAAGCTGAGCACGACCGTGCCGAGGCCGCCGGTGAGTACGTCACGCCGGCGCATCAGGCCAGTTCCTTCGCTGCTGCCGCCAGCAATTGCTGGCCCGCGGCGCTGAAGGCCTCGGCGCGCACCTCGCGGTGCTCGTTGGCCATGGGTTCAATGGTCAGCACCAGATCGGGTGGCGGCAACTGCGACGCGGCCTTGCTGGCCCACTCGGCGATCTTCAGGCCAGGCTCGGCATAGACCTCGCGAAAACCGGCATCGGCCCACTCGCGCGGGTCGTCGAATCGATAGAAGTCGAAATGCGACACTGCGAGCGATTGGCCGTTGCCCAAAGGCAACGAATACGGCTCGACAACGGCGTAAGTGGGGCTTTTGATGCGACCGGTGGCACCCAAGGCGCGCAGCAAATGGCGCACGAACGTGGTTTTGCCGGCACCCAGCGGGCCGTCGAGTTCGAGGCGCGCGTCCTGCAATGCAGGGTCGGTGATGATCGCGTGGGCCAGCGCAGAGGCGAAGCGTCCACAGGCCGCTTCACTGGGCCAGGGCAGGGACTGGGTTTCTAGAATCGTCGGATGAGTCAAGGTTCAGGAGTCGAGCAAGCAATCGCACGGGTGGCGCGACAACTCGACGGCTGGGCTCACACGCTCGGATTCTCCCAGATCGGTGTGGCCGATGTCGACCTCTCAAGCGCAGAACAGCCTCTGCTGGACTGGTTGGCCGCCGGCTTTCACGGCGAGATGGGCTACATGCAAGCCCATGGGTTGAAGCGCGCACGCCCCGCCGAGCTGGTGCCGGGCACGGTGCGTGTGATCACTGCACGCATGGCTTACCTGCCGCTGGGCACGGCCGAAGGCTGGGTCGAGCGCGAATGGCAGCGGCAAGATCGGCCGGGCGAAGCCATCGTCTCGGTCTATGCCCGSGGSCGCGACTACCACAAGGTGCTGCGCCAGCGCCTGCAGACCCTGGCCGATCAGATTGCCGAGGCCGTGGGCCCGTTCGGCTACCGCGTCTTCACCGATTCGGCCCCGGTGCTCGAGGTGGAGCTGGCTGCACGCAGCGGGCTGGGCTGGCGTGGCAAACACACGTTGGCGTTGTCGCGCGAAGGCGGTTCGATGTTCTTTCTCGGCGAGATCTTCGTCGACTTGGCTCTGCCCTTGACCGAGCCGGTGACGCCCCATTGCGGCAGCTGCGAGGCCTGCATCCAGGCCTGCCCGACGCAGGCCATCTTGGCGCCTTACCAGCTCGATGCACGGCGCTGCATCTCGTACCTGACGATCGAACAGGGTGGGCCGATCCCGGTCGAGTTCCGCCGCGCGATGGGCAACCGCATCTACGGCTGCGACGACTGTCAGCTGGCCTGCCCATGGAACAAGTACGCGCAGCGCAGCGCCTTGCCCGATTTCGACGAGCGTGAGCCGCTCGGTGGCGCGCAATTGCTGGAGCTGTGGGCCTGGAACGAGGCTGAGTTCCTGCGCCGCACCGAAGGCAGCGCGATCCGTCGCATCGGCCACGAGCGTTGGCGCCGCAACTTGGCGGTGGCGATGGGCAATGCGCTGGCCGCAGGCGGTGTTGATGCGGCGGCGATGAAGGCCGCGCTGGTGGCCGAGCGCGAGGCCAGTTCGCCGCTCGTGCGTGAGCACATCGACTGGGCGCTCGCGCAGGCCCAATGAAAAGCGTCACCACCCCGAAGAAGCCCCGCCTCGGACGCCCCAAAGCTGCGGCCAAGCCGGCCGCCGCCGACCCGTTGATCGACGCCTTCGTTTCGTCGCTGTGGGTCGAAGACGGCCTGGCCGCGAACACGCTGGCGGCCTATCGGCGCGACTTGAGCCTGTTCGCCCAATGGCTGGCCACAACCGATGGCGCAACGCTGGTGCAAGCCAACGAAGAGCAACTGCGCCGCTACGCCGTGGACCGCCACGCCGCCACGCGGGCAACCACCGCCAACCGCCGGCTGGCGGTGTTCCGCCGCTTCTACCGCTGGGCGCTGCGCGAGCGCCATCTCAGCGCTGACCCCACGCTGCGCCTGGGCAGCGCCCGCCAACCGCTGCGGGTGCCCAAGACGCTGAGCGAAGCGCAGGTCGACTCGCTGCTGAGCGCGCCCGACGACGCCACGCCATTGGGCCTGCGCGACCGCTGCATGCTCGAGCTGATGTACGCCAGCGGCTTGCGTGTCAGCGAGCTGGTCGCGCTGCCCAGCGTGCAACTGAGCTTGGCCGATGGCGTGCTACGCGTGACCGGCAAGGGCGCAAAAGAGCGCTTGGTGCCGTTCGGCGACGAGGCCTCGGCGTGGATCGAGCGCTACGCGCGCGAAGGGCGAGCCGAGATCCTGGCCGGCCAGCAGACCCCTGCGCTGTTCGTCACTGCCCGCGGCGGGCCGATGACGCGGCAGATGTTCTGGATCCTGGTCAAGAAATACGCCAAGCAGGCTGGCATCACC
>NZ_JBFUGE010000295.1:0-7562 GCF_056403075.1 Ideonella sp. P3_A4
GGCCGAATACCTGGGCGACTCGACGCTGGTGCATCTGCGTGTGCCCGGCGTGTCGAACCTGCTGACCGCCCGTGCCAACGGCGGCATCGAAACGCTGGCCGCCGGTGCGCCGGTCAGCCTGGTGCCCGAAGCCGACAAGGCCATCGCGTTCGACGCTCAGGGTTGCCTGGTCGCCTGACGCGTTCGCCGGCCTGTCGCGGCGCTACCGAACGCTCACCAGCAGGCAACGTCGCCAGGTCGGTGAAGTGAGACTCTGCGGAAAAGCCGCCACGATCTTGCTCATCGACGCGTGCGGGCGGTCGAACGAGAAGCCGTGAAGGTGGGTGTGGTGATTGACCGCACGTGACCAGATGCGCGTGGCAGCCACGACGCTGTGAATGCGGGCCCCGTCGTCCTTCAGCAGCTTGATTTCAAAGCGCTTGCCCGGGATGGGGCCGTCGTCCCCCGTCAGGACTTGCATGCCGCCGAGGCTGGCGTCGACGATGAGCCCAGCATGGCCGTCATGGCCTTCGGGCTTGAAGACCCAGACCGGCAGATGCTCATGGTCTCGCGCGACCAGGAAGTACTGAACCCGGGCGTGCTTGCGGTTTTCGCGTGGCGCCGTCGCGGCGCTCGGGTCATCGGGCAGTGTGATCGGAGACAAATCGTCAGGCATACAAGAGGCGACAAGAGGCGACGCCGCCAGAACGCGGTGGTGTGTCGGCCGACTCTGCTTGGCGATTGCGACGGTCCCGTGACGAAAACCGGCGGCCTGCCACGGCGGCTGCGCTTCCTGTGCCGTCTGTCACGCCTTCAGTGGGTGAGTTCGAAACGCTGGCAAGGTACACCGTGTCTTGGAAAGACGCTATCGTTCGGGCCGCCGCGGCTGGCGTGTCCTGATGGACGGGCCTGCAGGCCCCCCACAAGGATAGACGCTGACCATGAAAGTCGTGACGCTGTACGCCGGCCTGCTGGCCCTGCTGTTTGTCGTGCTCAGCGTTCGCACGCTTCGCATGCGGCGCCGCCTTCGAATCGCGATTGGCGATGGCAGCGATCAGCAGATGCTGCGTGCCATGCGGGTGCATTCCAACTTCGCCGAATACGTTCCGCTCAGCCTGCTGTTGCTGTACCTGGTCGAAGAGAGCGGGGCGACCCCTGCGAACATGCATGCATTGGGTGCAGCGCTGCTGATCGGGCGCTTGTTGCATGCCATCGGTGTGAGCCAGGTCGACGAAAAGTATTGGTTTCGCATTGCCGGCATGGCTCTGACACTCACGGTGCTGTTCGCGGCTGCGACGCGATTGCTCTATGGGTACGCCGTTGGCCGATAGGCCATCCCAATCCACCGAGACACCAGGACAGCGCATCGCCATGACCCCGATCTACGGCCCCGTCGAGCATGGCCTGATCTGCGGCTACCTGTTCCGGCAGGGTGGAAAGGGCACGCCCATCGACCTGGCGCAAGCGAAGCAGTGGCTGGAGCAGTCCTCGGACGACGGGTTCGTCTGGCTGCATTTCAGCCTGACCGATGCATCCGCCGAGCGCTGGATCCAGACGAACCTGCCGGTGCCGCCAGAGTACTTCGTGGCGCTGCATGAAGGCTCGAGATCGACGCGCATCGAAGACGCCCAAGACGCCCTCATCGCCGTTGTCAACGACGTGGCCTATGAGTTTTCCTTTGATCCGTCGCAGATCGCTTCGCTGTGGGTCTGCGTGACGGMGCGCATGGCGATCAGCACCCGCGTGCAGCCACTGAAGTCGATCGACACCTTGCGGCGGTCTGTGAACGACGGAGCCGTGTTCGCCTCCAGCGTGGCGCTGCTGAACCACCTGATGCACGACCAGGGCGACGTGCTTGTGCGGATCGTTCGCGAAGCCACGCTGAAAGTCGATGCCATCGAGGACGGTCTCCTGCACGGGCGCCTGAGGCACCAGCGCAGCGACCTTGGCCAACTGCGGCGGGTGTTGGTTCGCCTGCAGCGCTTGCTGGCGCCCGAGCCGGCTGCATTGTTCCGACTGCTGAGGCAGCCGCCGCCCTGGGTCCAGCCGCATGACCTCGATGAGATGCGCCAAGCGACCGAAGAGTTCTCGATGGTCATTCGCGACATGGCGGCGCTGCAAGAGCGCATCAAGCTGCTGCAGGAAGAGATGGCGGCGCGGGTTGGCGAGCAGACCAGCAAGACCTTGTTCACGCTGACGATGGTGACCGTGTTGGCACTGCCCATCAACATCGTCACCGGCTTCTTCGGCATGAATGTGGGTGGGGTGCCGCTGGCCGACAGCCCCTACGGTTTCCTGACCATGGTGCTGATCGTCGTGGTGTTCACCGGCGTGGCGGCCTGGCTCGCCTTTCGGGGGCGCGACTAAGAAGACCCCCGGGACCGGGCTGGGCCCAGCGCATCAGCGTGCTTTAGCGCTGTCGCCAACGGCCCGCCGTCGTCACGGTGGTGTCATCAAGGCTTGGTACCTTTCGATCGCCTTGTGAGCTCCCCTCTCAGGGAGCGAGGCGATGGAGGGGGAATGGAGCTACGCAAAGTCGTTGCCCCCCTGCTCGCGATGGCGCTGTTGAGCGCGGTGGGCGGAGGGATCTGGTACTCAAACAGGGAGCTCGGACAAGAACGAGCCCAACAAGCGGCCATAGATGCCGACAGGCGCCAGCAGGTCAGCCTCAAGGGCGTGATCGGCTCGGAGAAGGAAGCGTTTTTTGCCGACCCCAAGGTTCAGGCAGCGCTGGCCCGGCAGGGCTTGACGGTCACCGTCGACAAAGAAGGCTCGCGAACCATCGCCGGGCGCTTCGACCCGAAGCGCTACGACTTCGGATTCCCATCCGGCGCGCCCGCCGCGGCGCAGCTGAAGCAGGCGGCCCGAGCAACCAACACCTACACACCGTTCTACACCCCGATCGTGGTGGCGAGCTGGAAGCCCGTCGCCGAGATCCTGGTGGCCAACGGTGTCGCGCGTCAGATGCCCAGCGGCCACTACGAGCTCGACCTGAAAGCGCTGCTGGCCCTGAGCGAGAAGAACACCCGCTGGCGTGACCTGAAAAGCAGCGCGGCGTTTGCCACCGGCAAGTCGGTGCTGCTGGCCTCCACCGACGTGCGCAGTTCGAACAGCGCGGCGATGTACCTCGCACTCGCGAGTTATGTCGCCAACGGCGAGCAGGTGGTGCAAAGCGCCGAAGAAGCCGACCGGGTGATGCCGGTGACGGCACCACTCTTCCTGCGCCAGGGCTACCAGGAATCGTCCACCGCCAGCCCGTTCGAAGACTACCTGGCGCTCGGCATGGGCAAGGCGCCGCTGCTGGTGGCCTGCGAGTCGCAGATGGTCGAGTTCTGGCTGCGCCACCCCGACCGGGCCAGGGGCGACATGGTGATCCTGTACCCGCACCCCACGGTGTACTCCAAGCACGTGCTGGTGCCTTTCACACCCAACGGCGAACGGCTCGGCCGCGCGCTGGACGGTGACCCCACGCTGCGCCAACTGGCCCATGACTACGGCTTTCGCACTGCGGGCGACGAGAAGGGCCCCGAGCTCTGGCGCCAGCGCGGCGTCGACGTGCCCGACATCCTGGTCGACGTGGTCGAGCCGCCCAGCCACGAAGCGCTGGAACGAATGATCCACGCGATCGAGCAACGATTTCAATGAAGAGGGAAGGAGAGAACCATGAGTGAAACGACAAACAGCATCACCGCAACCCCGTCGGCCGACTTCATGCTGGAGCCGCCGCGGCCCGTGGCCGCGGTGCCGGTGGAATCGGCCAGTGGCCGCGTGCGCCTGAAAGCCGAAGACCTGCTGGCGCTGGATACGCAGGTGCACGGCTTCATCGACCAGGTCACCGCGCACGACGTGCAGTCGCCGGAGTTCAAGGCCGCCGTCGAGCGCATCCACGCGATCGGCAACCAGGACGTCGAAGCCTCGGCCTCGGTGTCGAACCGCCTGCTCGAAAGGCCGGTGCGCACGCTGAACAACGGGCTGTTCGACCAAGGCTCGACGATCGGCAAGGGCCTGATCGACCTGCGCCGCACGATCGAAGACCTCGACCCTTCGCGCCAGGACGACATGTTCCAGCCGCGCAAGCTGCTCGGGCTGATCCCCTTCGGCAGCCGGCTGATGGACTACTTCGACCGCTACCGCTCGTCGCAGTCGCACCTGAACGCGATCATCGAGTCGCTGCGCCACGGCAAGGACGAACTGCTGCGCGACAACGCCGCGATCGAGCAGGAGAAGGCCAACCTCTGGGGCCTGATGGAGCGGATGGAGAAGTACGTGCACATCGGCAAGAAGCTGGATGTGGCGCTCGACGCGCAGGCCAGCCAACTCGACGTGACGGATCCCGACAAGGCTCGCGTGGTGCGCGAAGAGATGCTGTTCTACACCCGCCAGAAGGTGCAAGACCTGTTGACGCAGATGAGCGTGAACATCCAGGGCTACCTCGCGCTGGACGTGGTGCGCAAGAACAACCTGGAGCTGGTCAAGGGCGTCGACCGTGCGACCACCACCACCGTCTCGGCGCTGCGCACCGCGGTCATCGTGGCCCAGGCGCTGGCCAACCAGAAGCTGGTGCTCGATCAGATCGGGGCGCTAACACGACGACCGGCAACCTGATCGCCGGCACCAGCAGCATGCTGCGCGAGCAGGGCACGGCAATCCACCAACAGGCGGTGTCGGCCACGATCAACATCGACCAGCTCAAGCAGGCCTTCCAGAACGTCTACGCCGCGATGGACGCGATGGCCGACTACAAGCTCAAGGCGCTGGCCTCGATGCAGACCACAGTCGACACGTTGACCCACGAGGTGGGCAAGGCCCGAACCTACCTCGACCGGGTGAGGCAGCAAGAGTCGGCAACAGCGCTGCAGAGCAACCCGAGCGAGGTTCGGCTGTGAAACCGGCCGGCCCGCTGAACATGAAGTGGGCGCCCGTGCGCTGGGTGGTCGCGCTGGGCGTCATCTGCATCCTGGCCAGCTGCAGCAAGCGCGAGCCGCCCGAGGCCCAGGCGGCAACGGCCGACCCGGCTGTGTTCTCGATCCTGGCCGGCTCCGAGTTGAAGGACTTCGCGCCCGCGATGGAGCAGGCCGCGCGTGCCGCCGGTGTCGAGGTGCGCCTGACCTACGCCGGCACGCTGGACATCGTCGAGCGTGTGACAGCCGGCGAGAAGTTCGACGCGATCCTGCCGCCCAACGGTGCCTACCCCACGCTGGCCCTGGCGACGCAGCCGGTGGCGCGCGAGAAGCTTTTCTACTCGCATGTGGCGCTGGGGGTGAAGCAAGCCAAGGCAGCAGAGCTGGGCTGGGACAAGAAAGCGCCTGCGTGGTCTGACGTGGCGAAGGCGGCCGGTGCCGGCAAGCTGCGCTACGCGATGACCAACCCGACCGCATCGAACACCGGCATGAGCGCCTTGTTCGCCGTGGCTTGCGCCGTGGCCGGCAAGTCAGAAGACCTGCGTGCGGAAGACGTGGATGCGGCCGCGCTGAAGGCCTTTCTCGCCGGCCAGCAGTTGACGGCCGGCAGCTCCGGCTGGCTCGCGGATGCCTTCGTCAAGGAATCAGCCCGGCTGGATGCGATGGTCAACTATGAGGCGGTGCTGCTGCAGACCAACGCGARGCTGGCGCCGGCCGATCAGTTGCGCGTCATTTACCCGCGTGATGGCGTGATCTCGGCCGACTACCCGCTGATGCTGATGAATGCAGCCAAGCGGGCGCCCTACGACAAGCTGGTGCAGGCGTTCAAGGCCGCGGCCTTCCAGCGCGAAGCCTTGCCGGCTGCCTACCTGCGGCCGGTGAACCCCGAGGCGACACCGGCCGAAGCATTGCCGAAGACGGTGGTCTCTGAGCTGTCGTTCCCGAACCGGCTCGAGGTGATCGATGCGGTGCTGTCGGCCTACCAGAGCGACTGGCGGCGCCCGTCGACCTCGATCCTGGTGCTCGATGTCAGCGGCTCGATGTCGGGCCAGCGTCTGTCCGGCATGCGCGACGCGCTGCTGATCCTCGGCGGCGCTGACCTGAGCCGCGCCAGCTCACGCTACGCGCGCTTCCAGGAGCGCGAGCGCGTGGTGCTGATCACCTTCTCGGACAAGGTCTCCAACCCCAGCTGGGTGACGTTCGACAGCGGCCGCGGTGAGGCTGGGCGCAAGCAGGTGCGCGACTTCGCCTCGGCGTTGAACACCGATGGCGGGACGGCGGTGTACTCGGCGCTGGCGCAAGCCGAGCAGGTGGCCGTGGCCGAGACCATGCGCGACCCCGACCGCTTCGTCAGCGTGCTGCTGCTGACCGACGGCGAGAACAACGCGGGTCTGTCGTTCAACCGTTTTCGCGAACAGTGGCAAGACAAGAAACCGGCGCGTGTCTTCCCGATCCTGTTCGGTGAGGGCAACGTGGACGAGATGAAGTCACTCGCCGACCTGACCGGCGGCCGCACCTTCGACGCGCGCAAGACAGCGCTGGCCCAGGTGTTCAAGGAAATTCGGGGCTATCAGTGACCCCACGCCCCTGGAAACTGCGCAGCCTGCTGTTCCTGTACAGCAATGCAAACATCGTCGGCTGCACGCTGGCACTGGCCGGCCCCGCGTTGCTGTTCGCCGGGCTGATCGGGCCACTGTGGCTGCTGATCACCGCTGCGCTGTATGCAGCGGGCTTCTTGTTGGCGCCGCGAGCACCTGAGCTGGAACGGCGCATTGCCGACACGCTGGGCGTTGACGAAACGCTGGCGCAACTCGACCGCGTCATCGCCCAGGCCCGACCGCATCTGAGTGACGAGCTGACGGTTCACCTGGACGGTGTGCGCGGCTCGGTGGTCGAGGTACTGCCGCGCCTGGTGGGGCAGGGCACCGGGTCGGCCGACCTGTTCACGGTGCGCGAAACCGTGCTGCGCTACCTGCCCGAGTCGCTGGCCAACTACGTGGCGCTACCGCCGGCCTTTCGCGGTGCGCATGTGCTCAAAGATGGCAAGACGGCGCGGCAACTGCTGGGCGATCAGCTCGCGCTGCTCGACGCGAAGCTGCGCGAGATCGTGGCCAACGTGGCTTCGAGCGACGCCCAAGCGCTGCTGGCCAACGGCCGCTTCCTCGAAGCCAAGTTCCGCCCGGTCGACTTTCTCGCGGCCTGAAGCGCTGGTTCAGGCCAACTCGCCCCAACCGGTCGCCACGCGGCGGTAGTGCCCGTCGGCATCCAGCTCGTCGGCTGACACTTCGCGCTCGGTGCCTTCGATGACTTCGCCGCGCAATTCGGCGATGGCTTCACGTGTTGCCTTGAAGGGCGCGACGCTTGGCATCTCCGAGTGGCCCTCGTAGAACCGGAAGCTGAACACACAAATCGTTTCGTCGTCGTTCATGGCGCTGCCCTCATGAATCAGGGTTGTCGAACAAGCTTCAAAACTGCCGCTGTTCGGCGCGGCTGGCGTCGGCGCGCGAATACTAGCGGCATGCCTTTAGGTGACCAAAGTCGAGGTGCTTTTCACTTCGTGGCATGCCCTGGGGGAGGTTGGAGCACTGCGCTTTGTAAAGGTCGTGGCGGCAGGGCGGCGGCGGTGCCCCCGTTCTCCGGCCCACGCTCGCGGGGCACGGTCGCGACGCGCGAAGAGCATCC
>NZ_JBFUGE010000296.1:0-7515 GCF_056403075.1 Ideonella sp. P3_A4
GGATGGGCGCCGGCGGCAAACCGCGGCGCTTGAGCCGCTCGCGCGCTGCGCCCAGCTTGGCGCGCGTGACCCGCTCGACATAGACGCGCGGCAACTCGCCGGCACGCGTGGCCTCCAGTGCTTCGGCGTCCTCATCATCGTCGGCCAGCAGCAGCTCGTGCCGCACGCCGATCTGGCTCAGCAGCTGGCGCCGGCGCGGGCTTTGGGAAGCGAGGTAGATGAAGTCGTGGGTGGCCATGGTCACGCTTGCCAGCGCAGGCGCCAGCGGCGGTTGATCGGTTCGGCGAAGTGCTTCGAGATGAGTGCCGCCAGCAGCGCACTGGTCAGCACGAAGGCCAGCAGCAGCGGCGCGCGATGGTCGTGATGCAGCGACTCTCGACTAACGAACTGCCGCATCCCGGCCAGCACGATGACGTGGAACAGGTACAGCTCGTAGCTGTGGCGGCCGAGCCAGCGCAGCGGCGTGGTCGCCAACACCAACGCGCGACGCAGGTTCGCACCGAACACCGGTACAGGCGTGCGCGTGGCCCAGATGAACAGTGCCGCCGACAGCGCCATCGCCGTGAAACCGAACACGCGATGCTCATCGAAGCCGATGAAGTAGACCGTGGCCATCAGGGCCGCTGCCACAGGCGCCAACAGCCGCGCCGTTCGCACCGGCAGGGTCCAGCGGCGGCACACCAGCGTGCACAGGCAGCCGAAGGCGATCGCGTCGAAGCAGGCCGGGTAGGCGTAGAGGTAGGCCACTTCGTTGTCGCTATGCTGGGCGCGGAAGACCGGCCCCAGCGCGACCAGCAGCAGGCAGGCCATGGCGATCAAGGCCTCGCGCCGCAGCAGCAGACACAGCAGAGGGAAGACGAGGTAGAACACCTCTTCGACCGACAGCGACCAGTAGACGTTCAGGCAGTAGTTGAAGTAGCCCGCGCTCTGCATCAGCTGGTTGTGCCAGAAGGTCAGCACCGAGCCGACTGCCGGCCACCAGAAGCTCGCGGAGCGGGCCGCGTCGCCATCGCTGTTGTCGAAGAACGGCAGGCCCGCCAGGCCCAGCGGCACGATGATCGCGAGCGCCAGCAGCAAGGGCGGCAGGATGCGGCCGGAGCGGGCGACATAGAACTGCTTCAGGCTCAGCCGCGACAGCTCGCCATGGCGCGCCAGCAGCCCGCTGGTGATCAAGAAGCCCGAGACCACGAAGAACACGGTGACGCCGTAGTTGCCGCTGATCACCAGTGCTTTGGTGAATGGGCGGCCGAAGAGGTCGCCGATCACGCTGTCGGACACGCCGAAGGCCAGCGCAAAGTGCAGCAACAGGACGAGCGTGATCGCGATACCGCGCAGGCTGTCGATCGCCGCATCGCGCGCATCGCGGTGAGGGGCTGGAGAGTTCATTCGCGGTGGTAAGGGTGGCCGATGGCCAGCGACCAGGCGCGGTAAAGCGCTTCGGCCAGCAGCACGCGCACAAAGGCGTGCGGCAGGGTCAGGTCGGACAGGCGCAGGCTTTCGTCAGCGGTGGTCTTCAACGCCGGGTCGAGCCCGTCTGGGCCACCGATGAAGAAGACCACGTCGCGGCCCTCGCTGCGCCAGGCGTTCATGCGCTCGGCCAGCTGCACGGTCGTCAGCCGCGTGCCGCGCTCGTCGAGCAGCACACGCCGCGCACCCTTGGGCGCCACCGCCTCCAGGCGCTGCGCTTCGGCAGCCATCAGCTGAGCGGCGGTCTTGCCGCCACTGCGCGGCTCGGCCTTCACAGCCTTCAGCTCCAGCCGCATCTCCGGCGGGAAGCGCTTGGCGAAGTCGTCGTAGGCGGTGTCGGCCCAGGCGGGCTGGCGCTGGCCGACCGCCGCGATCAGCAGGCGCATGGGCGCGGGGCCGGCGGCTTCAGCGTGCCGAGGTCTTGCGCGGCGCGGCCTTCTTGGCCGGTGCCTTCTTCGCCGGCGCCGCCTTCTTGGCAGCGGCCTTGACCGGTGCGGCTTTCCTGGCCGGCGCCTTCTTGACCACCGGCATCGGTGCCGCAGCCTTGCGAGCCGGTGCCTTCTTCGCGGCAGCACCGACCGTGCCACTGCTGACCTTGCGCGCAGCCGCCGGCTTCTTCACCGCCACCGGTGCATCACCCGCGCTCTTGCGCTTCGGCGCGGCCTTGCCGAGTGCGGCGCGGCCGGCAGCCGATTTCTCGGTCGGTGCGGGGTGTGCCGACTTGGCTGACTTGGCCGGGGCCTTCTTCGCCGCCGGCTTCTTCTTCGCCGGTGCGGGCTCATCCTCGTCGTCGCTTTCCGACGCCTTGGGCAGCGAGACCTTCTCGTCGGCCAGCTTCAGCTTGACCGGCTTGCCGCCCCAGATTTCCTCGAGGCGGTAGTAGTCGCGGATCGCCGGCTGCATGATGTGCGCCACCGCGGCACCGCAGTCGACGATGATCCACTCGCCGTTGTCTTCGCCCTCGGTGCGCAGCACCTGCTGCCCGCTGGACTTGACCGCGTCGCGCACGCTGGCGGCGAGGGCCTTGGTCTGGCGGTTGCTGGTGCCCGAGGCCACGATCACACGCTCGAAAAGCGGCGACAGGTGCTCGGTGTTGAAGACCACGATGTGCTGGGCCTTCACGTCTTCGAGGCCATCGACGATGGCGCGTTGCAGTTTGCGGATGTCCATTCAGTGTCCGGGGGCTGCCCGGTAAAGCTGCTGTTGATCAATATAGCCTGCGACCGCCTCGCCCACCAGCGGGGAAACGGGCTCGCCGGCGGCGGCGCGACGGCGCACTTCGGTGGCCGAGATGTCGATGCGGGGCAAGGGCAGATCCCGCCAGGCGAGCGGCGGGCCGGCCCAGGCGGCGGGCGGTTGGACGGCCTGGCCCTCGCGCGCGGCGACAGCCAGCGTGGCCAGGCGGACGATCTCGCCAGCCTCTTTCCAGGTGTCCAGCCGCGCAAACTGGTCGGCGCCGATGACGAGAAACAGCGCCGCACCTCGTTGCTCGGCCGCCACTTGGCGCACCGTGTCGACGGTGTAGCTAGGGCCTTGGCGATGCAGCTCGCAGGTGTCGACGACGAAACCCGCTTCGCCTTCGACCAGCAGATGCAGCATCGCCTCGCGCTGCTCAGGGCTGGCCACCAGGCGGCCCGGCTTCTGCCACGGCTGGCCGGCAGGCTGCCAGCGCAGCTCGTCCAGCGCCAATGTATCGCGTGCCACGCGGGCCAGTGCCAGGTGCGCCAGATGCGGCGGGTCGAAGCTGCCGCCGTACAAGCCGATGCGAAGGGTCACGCAGGGCTCTCGTCAGCCCACTCGCGGGGGCGCAGGAAGTCTGAGTACAGCTTGGCTTCGGGTGTGCCGGCTTCCGGCTGCCACGCGTAGCGCCAGCGCACGATCGGCGGCATCGACATCAGGATCGCCTCGGTGCGGCCGCCGGACTGCAGGCCGAACAAGGTGCCGCGGTCAAAGACCAGGTTGAACTCGACATAACGCCCACGCCGGTAGGCCTGGAAGTCGCGCTCACGTTCGGTGTACGGCGTATCGCGCCGGCGTTCGACGATCGGCACGTAGGCGCCGAGAAACGCGTCGCCCACGCTTTGCGTCAGCGCGAAGCTGCGCTCGATGCCGAGCTCGTTGAAGTCGTCGAAGAAGATGCCACCGATGCCACGCGGCTCGTTGCGGTGCTTCAGGAAGAAGTACTCGTCGCACCAACGCTTGAAGCGCGGGTGGAACTCGTCACCGAAGGGCGCGAGTGCGGTACGGCAACTGCGGTGAAAGTGCACCGCGTCAGCCTCGACGCCGTAGTAGGGCGTCAGGTCCATGCCGCCACCGAACCAGACGACCGGCTCGGCGTCCTTCGGCGTGGCTGCAAACAGCCGCACGTTCAGGTGCACCGTCGGCACGTGCGGGTTGCGCGGGTGCAGCACCAGCGACACACCCATCGCCTCGAACGGCGCGCCCGCCAGCGCCGGGCGGTGTGCGGTGGCCGAGGCCGGCATCGCCTGGCCCTGCACGTGGCTGAAGTTGCAGCCACCGCGCTCGAACAAGTTGCCCTCTTCGACCAGGCGCGAGATGCCATCTCCCTGCAGGCGTTCACCGGGCGGGCGGGTCCACGCGTCAGTCAGAAAAGGCCGACCATCCAACGCGGCCAACGTGCCGACGATGCGCTCTTGGAGACCAAGGAAATAGGTGCGTGCAACGGTGGTGTCGAAACTCATACGCATCACCCCTTGAATACGATCGGCCCGGCCAGTTCGGGACGCTTGCCGGACGCGTTTTTGTAGGCCTGGGCAATCGCCGCGAGGTCGGCCTCGCGGTTGCCGCTCAGCAGCATGAAGCGCTCGACGCCGATGCGCTTGCGCGCAAAGTCGAAGAAGGCCAGGCCGAGCGGGACGCCGGCCTGCACCGCGACCTGATAGAAGCCGCTGCGCCAATACGGCTGCAGCTTGCGCGTGCCTTCGGGCGCCAGCGCCAGCCAGAGAAACTCGTCGCGGGCTCGGGCCTGCTGGAAGCGCAGCACCATGTCACTGACGATGCCGCTGGCGTTGAAGCGATCGATCGGGATGCCGCCCAACCAGCGCAGCCAGGCGCCGAACAGCGGGATGCGGAACAGGCTGTCCTTGCCCCAGAAGGCGAAGTGAATGCCCAGCGACCATTTGGCCAGCACGCCGACGATGAAGTCCCAGTTCGACGTGTGCGGGTAGGCAATGATGATGCCTTGGCGCGCCGGCAGGCCGTCGTACACCAGCTGCCAGCCAGCCAGGCGCAACAGAGCCCGGGCCAGACGGCTGCCGCGCGCGGCCGGCAGCCGGGTCGTGACGATCTGCGGGCTGGCGGTCGGGTCGGCGCTGGAGTCAGCGTTTGATGGCACGGTGGCCGATGTCGGAACGGGAGATCGCACCATCGAAGTGAATCGCCTGCAGCACCTCGTAGGCGCGGTGTTGCGCGGCGCGGGCCGAGTCGCCCAGCGCCGTCACGCACAACACGCGACCGCCGCTGGTGACGAGGTGCTTGTCCTGCTGCGTGGTGCCGGCGTGGAAGACCATCGCATCTTCGACACCCGCCGGGTCGGCCGGCAGGCCGCTGATCGCGTCACCCTTGCGTGGGTTCGCCGGGTAGCCGGCAGCGGCCATCACCACGCCCAGCGCAAAGCGACGATCCCAGTGCAGCTCGACCTGGTCCAGCGTGCCGTCGCAGGCGTGGGCCATCACGTCGACCAGGTCGCTCTTCAGCCGCATCATGATCGGCTGCGTCTCGGGGTCACCCATGCGGGTGTTGAACTCCAGCGTCTTCGGCTGGCCGTTCGCATCGATCATCAAGCCGGCGTAGAGAAAACCGGTGAACAGGATGCCGTCTTTCGCCATGCCAGCGATCGTCGGCAGGATGATCTCGTGCATCGCACGCGCGTGTACGTTGGGCGTGACCACCGGTGCGGGCGAGTAAGCGCCCATGCCGCCAGTGTTCGGGCCGGTGTCACCATCGCCGACGCGTTTGTGGTCCTGGCTCGTGGCCAGCGGTAACACGTTCCTGCCGTCGCACAGCACGATGAAGCTGGCTTCTTCGCCCTGCAGGAATTCTTCGATGACGACCCGCGCGCCGCCCGCGTTGTGGACGACGCCGAGCGTGTTGTCTTCGAGCATGAAGCGCACGGCTTCGTGCGCCTCTTCGATCGTCATCGCGACGACCACGCCCTTGCCGGCCGCCAGGCCGTCGGCCTTGACGACGATCGGCGCACCGAGTTGGTCGATGTAGGCGTGCGCCTTGGCCGGGTCGCTGAAGGTCTCGTAGGCGCCGGTCGGGATGCCGTGGCGCTTCATGAAGTCCTTCGCGAAAGCCTTCGAGCTTTCCAGCTGCGCCGCCGCCTTGGTCGGGCCGAAGATGCGCAGGCCGCGGGCGCGGAAGATGTCGACCACGCCCTGCGACAGCGGCGCCTCGGGGCCGACGACAGTCAGGCCCACCTTCTCGGCGACCGCAAAGTCGGCGAGCTTCTCCGGGTCGGTGATCGCGACGTTGGTCAGCCGCTTGTCCAGCGCGGTGCCACCGTTGCCGGGCGCCACGAAGACATGCTGCACCTTCTCGCTCGCGGCCAGCTTCCAGGCCAGCGCGTGCTCACGGCCACCGCCGCCGATCACCAAGACGTTCATGATTGTTCTTCGATCTCGGCGTTGTGATAAACGTCTTGCACGTCGTCCAGGTCTTCGATGATGTCGAGCAGCTTCTGCATCCGGGCGGCGTCTTCGCCGGCCAGTGCAATGCTGTTCTCGGCGCGCATCGTGACTTCGGCGATCTCGGGCTTCAGGCCAGCGGCTTCGAGCGCGTTCTTCACCGCTTCGAAATCGGCCGGCGGCGTCAGCACCTCGATCGCGCCGTCGTCATCGGCAATCACGTCTTCGGCGCCGGCTTCGAGCGCGACCTCCATCACCTTGTCTTCCGAGGTGCCAGGGGCAAAGATCAGCTGGCCGCAGTGCTTGAACTGGAAGGCCACCGAGCCTTCGGTGCCCAGGTTGCCGCCGTACTTGCTGAAGGCGTGGCGCACTTCGGCCACGGTGCGCACACGGTTGTCGGTCATGCAGTCGACGATGATCGCCGCGCCGCCGATGCCGTAGCCCTCGTAGCGGATTTCCTCGTAGTTGACGCCTTCGAGGTTGCCGGTGGCCTTGTCGATGTTGCGCTTGACGGTGTCGACCGGCAAGTTGACCGCCTTGGCCTTTTCAATCGCCAGCCGCAGCCGCGGGTTGGCTGATGCGTCACCACCACCCAACCGCGCCGCGACCATGATTTCGCGGATCACGCGGGTCCAGGCCTTGCCGCGCTTTTCGTCTTGGCGGCCTTTGCGGTGCTGGATGTTGGCCCATTTGGAATGACCGGCCATGAAATCTCCTGTGCCGCCACCTCGGGCGCAGAAAGTGGCCGGGCAGCGTTGTCGTCGACGGGGGGGAACCGGCCATTTTAGCGGTGCGCCGCGTTGACAGGGGTTCGAGCAGCCCCGCACACTGGCCCGTCGCCCAACCACCGGGCTCCGCCCCGGCTCCATTCACCCGCATGGCCCCCGCCCCCACCGAGCAGGAATTGGCGGCTTCGTGCCTGAGCCTGCTGGCCCAACCCGCGCTGTGGCCACAGCTGCGCCTGCCACCGCCCACAGCAGCCCGTGCAGCCGAGGCGCCATGGGCCACCTACTGGGCGACGCGGGTCGACGCGGCGCTCGACGTGGCCGAGGCCCGCGCGCTGCTGGAAGCCGCATTCGCCACCTTCACCACGCAGCAGGACCGGCTGGGCGAGTTGCTGTGCCTGGCCGCGATCATCGAGAGCTACTACGTCGACGAGGGCTCGCTGGAGCCGCTGGACGGCTGGATCGCCGAGTTGGCCCGTCGCCTGCCCGACCGTCAAGGCTGGGCCTCGCAGGAGTTGGAAGCGCGGGTGCTGGCCTGCGGCGTGGGCATCTTGCTGCGGGATCAGACGCACCCGCTGCTGGCCGGCTGGGCCGAGCGCGGCGCCACGCTGGCGCGGCAGCTCAAGCCCGGCGCATCCCGCTTGAAGCTGGCCACCTTCCTGGCCCAGTACCAC
>NZ_JBFUGE010000297.1:0-7498 GCF_056403075.1 Ideonella sp. P3_A4
GCGCTGGCCTGACCCGCAGCCTCCCACACCCGTACGCGGCCGAGGGGCAGCCGCGCGGGTGACAGCTCGAATCGCCGTCGCAACCGAGAATGCCGGTTGCGACACGCGACCAACCGAGCTGAACATGACGACTTCCTACCCCGACACCCGACTGCTGATCGACAACCAATGGGTCGACGCGGCCAGCGGCAAGACGCTGGACGTGCTGAACCCGGCCACCGGCGCGCCGATCGGCAAGGTGGCGTACGCCGGCCTCGCCGACCTGGACCGCGCGCTGGCCGCCACGCAGCGTGGCTTCGAGACCTGGCGCAACACGCCGGCGCACGAGCGCGCCGCGATCATGCGCCGTGCCGCCGGCCTGGTGCGCGAGCGCGCCGACACCATCGCCCGCCTGATGACGCAGGAGCAGGGCAAGCCGCTGGCTGAAGCGCGCGGCGAGGTGCTTTCAGGCGCCGACATCATCGAATGGTTCGCCGACGAAGGCCGCCGCACCTACGGCCGCATCGTGCCGTCGCGCAACCTGGCGGCGCAGCAGCTGGTCCTGAAGGAGCCGGTCGGCCCGGTGGCGGCGTTCACGCCGTGGAACTTCCCGATCAACCAGATCGTGCGCAAGCTGGGCGCGGCGCTGGCCAGCGGCTGCTCGTTCCTGGTCAAGGCGCCTGAGGAAACCCCGGCTTCACCGGCGGCGCTGCTGGCGGCCTTTGTCGATGCCGGCATCCCGGCCGGCGTGATCGGCCTGGTGTTTGGCAACCCGGCCGAGATCTCGGGCTACCTGATCCCGCACCCGATCATCCGCAAGGTCACCTTCACCGGCTCGACGCCGATCGGCAAGGAGTTGGCCGCGCTGGCCGGCCGCCACATGAAGCGCGTGACGATGGAACTGGGCGGCCACGCGCCGGTGATCGTGGCTGAAGACGCTGACGTTGCACTGGCGGTCAAGGCCGCCGGTGGCCTGAAGTTCCGCAACGCGGGCCAGGTCTGCATCTCGCCGACTCGCTTCCTGGTCCACCGTAGCCTGAAGGACGAGTTCGCCCAGGCGCTGGTCAAGCATGCCGCCGGGCTGAAGCAAGGCGACGGCCTGGCCGAAGGCACGACGATCGGCCCGCTGGCCAATGCCCGCCGGCTGAGCGCGATGACCAAGGTGATCGACGACGCCCGCGCCAAGGGCGCGACGGTGGCCATCGGCGGCGAGCGCGTCGGCAGCGCCGGCAACTTCTTTGCGCCCACGGTGCTGACCGATGTGCCGCTGGAAGCCGACGTGTTCAACAACGAGCCCTTCGGCCCGGTGGCGGCGGTTCGCCCGTTCGACACGCTGGACGAGGCGATCGCCGAGGCGAACCGCCTGCCGTTCGGCCTGGCCGCCTACGCTTTCACCCGCTCGATCAAGACCGCCCACCAGCTGTCGCATCGACTGGAAGTGGGCATGCTGTGGATCAACCAGCCGGCCGCGCCGGTGGCCGAGATGCCGTTCGGCGGCGTGAAGGATTCGGGCTACGGCTCGGAAGGCGGCCCCGAGGCGATGGAGGCCTACCTCGTCACCAAGGCGGTCTCAATCATGGCCGTTTGATTGGGAAGCTGCGGGGCTGAGGGCCCCGCAGCTTCGGATGTCAGCCGGGTTTGTTCTTCAGCTTGCCCTTGGGCAACACCGCGGTCATCGGCGGCACCGGGCGGTCGGAACCGGCGGCCTTGACGGGCGCGGCGTCCTTCTTCGGTTTCTTGGTCATCTTGTTCGCGGTTTGAATGCCTTTGGCCATAAGTTCCTCCAAAGTTGTGGGTGATCGGCAAATGCGCAGGTCGTGATGGTAGCCGCGAGCGTTGATAATCTCGCCCTTCACCTCATCCCACCCACCGACCGGAGCATTCCATGGGCAACAAGATCATCACCGAAGCCGACCGCCAAGCCACCCCGCGTCCCGCCGCCCCGACCGGCGTCACCTTCACGGCCGGCAAGGGCCAGAAGATCAGCCTGGAACGCGGCTCGCACACCCGCAGCAAGAAGAACCCGGGCAAGCGTCCGCATAAGGGCGGCTGAAAGAACGCCCCCACGGCGGAAGTAGGGCCCCCACGGCCCCTTCCGGGGCCTGCCCCCCGAGGGGGCTCGCGCAGCGGACCGGCAAAGCCGGATCCGCGCACGCCACTTGAAGACGGCGGCTCCTGCGGAGCGCCGGGCGCACACATCACTTTGACGGGCAGCGCTGTGTGGGCAGTGGCCTGTTCTTTCCATGATCCGCATCACCGAACTGCGCCTGCCGCTGGACCATGAGCCAACGGCGCTGCGCCCGGCTGTCGTTGCCCGGCTGAAGCTGCGCGACGAGCAGCTCGCTGATTTCACGGTTTTCCGCCGCGCCTACGACGCGCGCAAGAAGACCGCGATGGTGTTGATCTACACCGTCGATTGCCAGCTCGCTGAAGGGCTGGACGAGGCCGAAGTGCTGGCCCGCCATGCCGGCGACAGCCACATCAAACCCAGCCCGGACACCCGTTACAAGCTGATGGGCTTGGCGCCGGCCGATTTCTACGCCACGCAGCGGCCACGGCCGGTGGTGGTGGGTTTCGGGCCGTGTGGCCTGTTCGCGGCGCTGGTGCTGGCGCAGATGGGCTTGCGGCCGATCGTGCTCGAGCGCGGCAAGCAGGTCCGCGAACGCACCAAGGACACCTGGGGCCTGTGGCGCAAGAGCGAGCTGAACCCCGAATCGAACGTGCAGTTCGGCGAGGGCGGTGCCGGCACGTTCTCGGACGGCAAGCTCTGGAGCCAGATCAGCGACCCGCGCCACCTGACGCGCAAGGTGCTGACCGAGTTCGTCAAGGCCGGCGCGCCGGACGAGATCCTCTACGTCAGCAAGCCGCACATCGGCACCTTCCGCCTGGTCAGCATGATCGAGAAGATGCGGGCCGACATCGAGGCGCTGGGCGGCGAGATCCGCTTCCAGCAGCGGGTGATCGACATCCGCATCGAAGGTGGCGCTGTTCGCGGGCTGACGCTGGCCAGCGGCGAGCAGCTCGATGCCGACCACGTCGTGCTGGCGCTGGGCCACAGCGCGCGCGACACCTTCACGATGCTGTACCAACGCGGTGTGGCGATGGAGGCCAAGCCGTTCTCGATCGGCTACCGCATCGAGCACCCGCAAAGCGTGATCGACAAGGCCCGCTTCGGCCCGAACGCCGGAAATCCGATCCTCGGCGCGGCTGACTACAAGCTCGTGCACCACGCGAGCAACGGCCGTTCGGTCTACAGCTTCTGCATGTGCCCGGGCGGCACGGTGGTGGCGGCGACGTCTGAGCCGATGCGCGTCGTCACCAACGGCATGAGCCAGTACTCGCGCAATGAGCGCAACGCGAACGCCGGCATCGTCGTCGGTATCTCGCCGCAGGACTATCGGCAAGACGGATTGGCCTCAGGCCCGGTCTCGCCGCTGGACGGCATGGCCTTCCAACGGATCTGGGAGTCACGCGCCTACGAACTGGGCGGCGGCGACTACCTCGCTCCTGGCGAACTGGTCGGTGATTTCATCGCCGGCCGGCGTGGCGATACGGTGGCACGCGAGTTCGGCAGCGTGCTGCCCTCGTACAAGCCCGGCGTGCACCTGACCGACCTGGCCGAGCCAGGCCGCGGCAGCCTGCCGGACTACGCACTGGCGGCGATCCGCGAGGCGCTGCCGGCCTTCGACAAGCAGATCCGCGGCTTTGCGATGCACGACGCAGTGCTGACCGGGGTGGAGACGCGCACCTCATCTCCGCTGCGCATCCCGCGCGGCAAGGACTACCAGAGCGTGAACGTCGCAGGGCTGTACCCGGCCGGCGAAGGTGCGGGTTACGCGGGCGGCATCATGTCGGCCGGCGTCGACGGCATCGAGGTCGCTGAAGCGCTGGGCGCCAGGATGCTGCGTCCGGCCGACTGATTGTTGCGCGGCCGGCAAGGCTGCGTTGGCTGATCGCGGGCTTGGCGGCGTTCCCGCCTCGGTCTACGCTTCGCCTCCATGAAAGCTGCTGTCTATCGCACCAAAGGCCGGGCCGCCGACGTGCTGTCCATCGATGAACTGCCGAAGCCGGCGCCAGGCCCCGGCGAGGTGCTGGTGAGGGTGGCGTTCTCGGGCGTCAACCCGTCCGATGTCAAGGGCCGCGCGGGCTTGGGCGGTGCGCCGATGGATCACCCGTTCGTCGTGCCGCACAGCGATGGCGCCGGCGAGATCGTCGCCATGGGTGAGGGCGTCGAGCCCGGGCGCGTGGGCGAGCGTGTCTGGCTCTTCAACGGCCAATGGGGCCGGGCGATGGGCACCGCGGCGGAATTCGTCGCACTGCCGACACGGCAGGCGGTGGCATTGCCCGACGGCGTTTCGCTAGAGGTGGGCGCTTCGATCGGCATTCCGCTGCTGACGGCCGTTCACGCGGTGTTGTCGCTGGGCACGCTGTTGAACAAGACCGTGCTGGTGCCTGGAGCGGCTGGGGCCGTGGGCGCCTACGTGACCCAGCTGGTGGCGCTGGCCGGTGGCCGGCCCATCGCCATCGTCAGCAGCGACGAGAAGGCGGCATTGGCGCGTTCGCTGGGGGCTGTCGCGGCGATCAACTACAAGACCGGCGACCTCGGGGCTGAGGTGCGTGCGCTGACGCAAGGCGAGGGCGCCGATGCGGTGATCGAGGTCGATGTGGCCGGCAACGCCCGCCACTACGCCAATGTGCTGCGCTTCGGCGGCCAGGCCGTGGTCTATGGTTCCAACTCGCCGACGATCGAATTGCCGTTCCGGCCACTGATCTCGCGCTTCATCCGGCTCTACTTCTTCATCGTTTACCTGCTGCCGGAAGCGGCACTGCGCGAGGCGATCGACACGGCGACGGGCTTGCTGCAGCGGGGTGCGTTGCGCCACCCTGAGCTGGCGATCTTCCCATTGGCCGACATCGCCCGCGCGCACGAGCGCGTCGAAGCCGGCGCCAACGCCAAGGTGCTGGTGGCCCTGTAACGCGGGCCGTCTAGCGCGCCAGCCCGTGCCGCTGGTGCCACTCGGCCAGCGATTCGTCCGGGTACTCGTCGAACTCGCGGTCGTCGTCACCGATGTTCGCTTCGACCCAGTCGGGCTTCGAGCCGAGCATCATGTGCGTCACCGAAGGTGGGGTCGGCAACGGCGTGTCGACTGCGCCAGCGTGCGGGTGCACGAGCTCTGGCCAAGTCGGATCCCACAGCCACAACGCCGTGCCGCAGCGCTTGCAGAAATGCCGCTGGCCGGTGCTTTCGTGGCCGTCTTCCATGATCGCGCGGTAGACCGACAGGTGCTCCTGCCCCTGCACCTTCAGCGTCGCGAWKTCGGCGCCCAGGTTGATGGCGAAGCCACCGCTGCCGGCCGTCTTGCGGCAGATCGAGCAGTAGCAGCGCATGAACGGCACCGCGGACCGCGACTCGACGCTGAATCGCACGGCACGACAGTGGCAGGAACCTTCGAGCAGCATGAGCAGTCTCCTTGATAGATGTTTTGACTGAAAGGGCCGTGTCATGGGGGCTGTGCAGGCAATGGACAAGCGCGCATGGATGGTGAGCACCGGTGCATGGTTGGCCGCCGGTGCCTGGCCCGGCTGGGCCCTTGCCGCTGACGAAGACGCCCACCGCTTCGACAGCCCCAGCATGCCCTATGACGAGTTCGACCGCGCAAAGTTCGAGCCGGTCGATGTCGAAGGTGGGCGGCTGCGCGTGGTCTTCGGGCCCGGCACGCCGGCACTGTCGCGCGACCGCATCCTGGCCTATGTGCGGCAGTCGGCCACTTCGGTGGCGACCTACTTTGGCCGCTTCCCGGCGCGCGACACGCGCGTGCTGCTGCTGTTCACGGCCCAGCCGGGCAAGGCCGTGCGCGGTGGTTCGGCCTTTGCGCACCGCGGTTCCGCAATCAAGCTGACGCTGTCTGAGCGGGCCACGGCGGCCGACTTGGCCGATGACTGGGTGCTGGTCCACGAGATGAGCCATCTCGCGTTGCCCTCGCTGCCGCAAGCCCAGCATTGGTTCGAAGAGGGCATGGCCACCTATGTTGAGCCGCTGGCGCGGGTGCAGGCCGGTGTGTTGCCAGTCGAGCAGCCCTGGGCCGACATGTTGCGCGACATGCCGCAAGGCCTGCCGAAAGCCGGTGACCGCGGGCTGGACGAGACGCCGACGTGGGGCCGCACCTATTGGGGCGGTGCGATGTTCTGCCTGCTGGCCGATGTCGAGATCCGCCAGCGCACCGGCAACCGGCTGGGCCTGCAGCACGCGCTGCGCGCCATCATGGCCCACGGCAACATGGAGGCCGATTCGACACTGCCGCCGTTGCTGGTGATCGGCGACAAGGCCGTCGGCCTGCCGGTGTTGCAGGAGTTGTATGGCCAGATGAAGAGCGCGCCGCACCCGGTCGACCTACCGGGTCTGTGGACGAAGCTCGGTGTTTACGCCGAAGGCGACAGCGTGCGCTTCGACGAGCAGGCACCGCTGGCGGCGACCCGGCGCGCGTTGACGCAGCGCCCGGCGGCGTGATCCGATGCCGTCAGGCCAGCGACCAGTGCATCGCGCGGGCCAGCGAATCGAAGAAGACGCTGAACAGCGCGATCGGCAGCGGCAGACCCAGCACGGTGCCCAGCACATAGGGGCGAAAGCGCACGCCGGACAAGGCCAGCGCGACGTTCAGCGCAGGCGCGGTCTGAAAGGCCAGGCGCGTCAGCAGCACGCTTTGCACCGGGTGCGCATCGAGCCGCGCGAACAGCTTCTGGGCCAGCCGCCCCTTGAGCTTGCGCAGCGCATCGGCACCGAGCAGGCGGATGACCCAGAACGTGATGCAGCACGAGATGCAGGCGACCGCATACGTTGCCAGCCCGCCCCAGAACCTGCCCAGCGCCAGCAGCGCAGCGACGAGGAACAGCCAGCCCGGGATCTGGATCAGGTTGCCGAGCGTGAACAGCCCCGCGAAGATCAGCAGCCCGGTCCACGGGTGGTGCTCGAAGCTGTCGTGCAGGAACTGCAGCGTGAAGTGCCCCCGCAGGCCGGAGAATTCGAACACCGCCCACAGCAAGGCGAGAAAGAGCAGGACCAGGACGAGGCGGAAGTAACGTGGCATGTGCCGATTTTGGGCCATCGCCGTACAGCGAGAATCCGCGCATGCTGGGGTTGAAGCACCTTTTCGTTGGATGGCTGGCGGTGGCCTGGCTGAGCGCATGGCCAGCACAGGCCGACCCGTCGCCCGGCGAACCTGTGGAGCAGCGCGTCGGCTTGTCGGCCGAATGGCGCCAGCTGGCGGGGAGGGGTGGCTCGCCGACCAAGGTCGAGCAGGCGCTGGTCACCGTGGTGCTGCCCCCGGGTTTCGACGCCACGCGTGAGTGGCCGGTGCTGATCGTCAACGCGACGTCAGACCGGGGCTACAGCTCGAGCCGTGCGCTGATGCAGGCCTACCGTGCGGCGGCCGGTGCCGCCGGCTGGGTGATCGTGGCGGCGGACCCTGAACCGGCCGTGTCGCAGGACGATGACCTGCTGCAGTTGCGCTACGTGCTGGGT
>NZ_JBFUGE010000298.1:0-7487 GCF_056403075.1 Ideonella sp. P3_A4
CGGTAGGGGCGGGTCGTTGCGGCGGCCACGGGTGAGGCAGACGAAGTGGTCATCGTGCCCAACTTTAAGCCTGTGCCCAGAAGCGCAGGTGCCGATAAGAAAAGACTGGGCAGCACGCATTGCTGCCGCCGGCTCCCCGCCGGCTTGAGCTTGTCAACCTCCGGCAAGTCGATCGATCGAATAGCGGTAAAAAAAACTCTCAAGTCTTTCGATCAACTCTCCGAAAAGCAATTCACGGCCCCAACCACTTTCAAACGGGGGCGCAACCAGAGACCCGGATGGGTCAGTTTTTGAACCCCGTGAAGGAGTAACTCACATGTCTTCAGTCATCAACACCAACGTCGGCTCATTGACCGCCCAGCGCAATCTGTCGGCTTCGCAAGCTTCGCTGTCGCAGTCGATGCAACGTCTGTCTTCGGGCCTGCGTATCAACTCGGCCAAGGACGACGCCGCCGGCCTGGCGATCGCCGAACGCATGAACGCCCAAGTGCGTGGCATGAACGTCGCGATCCGCAATGCTAACGACGGCATCTCTCTGGCGCAGACCGCTGAAGGCGCGCTGAGCAAAGTCGGCGACGCACTGCAGCGTATGCGTGAACTGGCGGTGCAATCGCGCAACGCGACGAACTCGAGCTCGGACAAGGATTCGCTGAACAAGGAATTCGGCCAACTGCAGTCGGAAATCACCCGTGTTCTGGGCGGCACCAGCTTCAACGGCAAGAAGATGCTGGGCTCGGACGCCACGACGATGACGTTCCAGATCGGCGCCAACACGACCGCCGACGACATCGTGGACATCACCTCCGAAGACATGACCGCCAACAGCGACATCACCGCGGTGACGGGCTCGACGGCCGTGATCGACGCGAGCGCCACTTCGGGTGACATCGCCACGGTGATCGACAACATCGACACCGCGATCGACACGATCAACGACCAGCGCGCCACCTTCGGTGCCGCCCAGGGCCGCTTCGACGCGATCATCTCGAACCTGCAGCAGTCGGTGGAATCGCAGAGCGCCGCCCGCAGCCGGATCATGGACGCGGACTTCGCCTCTGAAACGGCGAACATGAGCCGAGCGCAGATCCTGCAGCAGGCCGGCAGCGCGATGGTTGCGCAGGCCAACCAGCAGCCCCAGCAGGTCCTGAGCCTGCTGCGCTAAGGGCCCCAGGCGCTGAGCCTGCTACGCCAGGCCCCAGCGCCGCGACCGAAGCCCTCCTGAAAACGGGGGGCTTCGGCGCAGGAGCTAAAAAAACTCTCAAGGTTTCCCCAGACGTTTCCGATACCCAAATCACAGGGCGAGCAAACAAGCAAACCCTGGGTCCGGTGAGATGACCAAGGGCCAGGCAGCACCCAGGTGGAGTTGCCCGACCGGAGGAGCCCCGGCATTTGCGTGCAGAGACGCCGGTGCTTTAACCGGAAATTTTTGGCAACCCTTGTAGGAGTTTCAACATGGCTCAAACCATCAACACCAACGTCGCTTCGCTCAACGCCCAGCGCAACCTGTCGGCCTCGCAATCCTCGCTGTCGACCTCGATGCAGCGCCTGTCTTCGGGCCTGCGTATCAACTCGGCCAAGGACGACGCCGCCGGCCTGGCGATCGCCGAGCGCATGAACGCCCAAGTGCGTGGCATGAACGTCGCGATCCGCAACGCCAACGACGGCATCTCGCTGGCGCAGACCGCTGAAGGCGCGCTGAGCAAGGTCGGCGACGCTCTGCAGCGTATGCGTGAACTGGCGGTTCAATCGCGTAACGCGACGAACTCCAGCTCGGACAAGGATTCGCTGAACAAGGAATTCGGCCAGCTGCAGTCGGAAATCACCCGCGTGCTGGGCGGCACCAGCTTCAACGGCAAGAAGGTGCTGGGCTCCGACGCGACGACGATGACCTTCCAAATCGGCGCCAACACGACCGCCGACGACACCGTGCAGCTGACGTCCGAGAACATGACCGCCAACAGCGACATCACCGCGGTGACGGGCTCGACGGCCGTGATCGATGCGACCGCCACCTCGGGCGACATCGCGACGGTGATCGACAACATCGACACCGCGATCGACACGATCAACGACCAGCGCGCCACCTTCGGCGCCACGCAAGGCCGCTTCGACGCGATCATCGCCAACCTGCAGCAGGCGGTGGAAGCCCAGAGCGCAGCCCGCAGCCGGATCATGGACGCGGACTTCGCCTCTGAAACGGCGAACATGAGCCGAGCGCAGATCCTGCAGCAGGCCGGCAGCGCGATGGTCGCGCAGGCCAACCAGCTGCCCCAGCAGGTCCTGAGCCTGCTGCGCTAAGGTCCTCAAGCGCAGAGCGCAACCCGCGGCCCACCGGCCGCGTGAGCAAAACCTCACGAAGCCCCCGCCGGCCACCCGCCGACGGGGGCTTCGCCTTTTGACGGGTCGGAAATGGCGGTTTTCCAGGCTTCATTTCCCGGCATTACGACCACCCAAGCCTCTTCAGAATCCATTCCATCGCTCCAATGCAAATCGGGGCGTGGTCCGACAAGCACTGYCGAGACCGGAGGCGCCGAAAGCGCCTCTTGTTCGACGGTGAGGGTGCCGGGCTTTATGGAAGGGGCGGTTGTTCGCCGCTTCTTCTGGATAGCCGGCCTTCTCGCCGGGCGCGGTCGAGTTTCAACGAGGTGCTCACATGCCACAGACCATCAACACCAACATTGCGTCGCTCAACGCGCAACGCAACCTGAATTCTTCGCAGTCGGCGCTGTCGACGGCCATGCAGCGCCTGTCCTCAGGCATGCGTGTCAACTCAGCCAAGGACGACGCCGCGGGCCTCGCGATCGCCGAACGCATGAACGCCCAAGTGCGTGGCATGAACGTCGCGATCCGCAATGCCAACGACGGCATCTCGCTGGCGCAGACCGCTGAAGGCGCGCTGAGCAAGGTCGGCGACGCCCTGCAGCGGATGCGCGAACTGGCGATCCAGGCTCGCAACGCGACCAACTCGAGCTCCGACAAGGACTCGCTGAACAAGGAATTCACCGAGCTGCAGTCGGAAATCAGCCGAGTGCTCGGCGGCACGACTTTCAACGGCCAGCGCATCCTGGGCGCGGACGCGACGACGCTGACCTTCCAGATCGGCGCCAACACTGGCCCGGACGACATCATCGACATCACCACCGAGAACCTGACCACCGCGACCGACATCGCGGCGATCACGGCCACCTCGGCGGCGATCGACGCAGCGGCCACGGTCGGCGACATCGCGACGGTGATCGACAACATCGACCTGGCGATCGACAACGTCAACAACACCCGGGCGACCTTCGGCGCCACGCAAAGCCGGTTCGACGCGATCATCTCGAACCTGCAGCAGTCGGTCGAGAACCAGGCGGCGGCCCGAAGCCGGATCATGGATGCGGACTTCGCGGCTGAAACCGCGGCGATGAGCCGAGCGCAGATCCTGCAACAGGCCGGCACCGCGATGGTGGCTCAGGCCAACCAGCTGCCGCAGCAGGTGATGCGTCTGCTGCAAGGCTGATCCCGGATCACTTTTGGCTTCTGATGCGCGCCGCCGGGATGCCTGAGCGGCGCGTTTTCATTCCCGGGAACGGAAAAGGGTCTTAAGTTCCCGCCCAGACGGCCGAAGACCACGACAGGAATCCAAGGACCACCATGCCCACCATCAGCTCCCTCGGGGTCGGCAGCGGCCTGCAGTCGGAAAGCATCATCTCGGCGCTGATGAGCGTCGAGCGCAAGCCCGTCGAACTGCTCACCGCCGAAACTGCCAGCATCAAGACCCAGTTGTCGTCGGTGGGCAAGCTGCAAAGCCTGGTCTCCGCGATGAGCGACAAGGCTGGCGCGATCAGCTCGCTCACACTGTGGGGCCAGACCACGGCCACCTCCAGCGACGGCACCATCGTCAGTGGCAGCACGACCACCGGCGCGTCGCCAGGCCGCTACTCGGTCACCGTGTCGCAGCTGGCGTCGAGCCAGACCGTCACGACCGCCACCGCGCTGCCCAGTTCGTCCAGTGAGCTGGGCGACGGCAGTTTGCAGATCGAGCTCGGCACCTGGAACGGCACGACGTTCACCGGACGGGGATCCCCCAAGACCATCACCATCGGCTCGGACGACACCAGCCTGTCCGACATCCGCGACAAGATCAACAGCGCCGGCGCCGGCGTGACGGCCACGATCGTCAACGACGCGAACGGCGCCCGCCTGTCGATCCGCTCCGACGCCACTGGCGCCGAGAACGGCTTCAAGATCACCGCCACCGAAAACGTCGACGACAACGACGCCGCCACCGGCTTGTCGGTGCTGGGCTATGACGCTGCCGTGGTCGGCACCCCGATGGCGCTGAACCAGGCCGCGGGCAATGCCAAGGCCAAGGTCAACGGCATCGACGTCGAATCGAAGACCAATACCCTCACCGGCGTATCGGACAACCTGACCCTGACGCTGACCAAGGAAACCGCGACCCCGGTCGAAGTGGTCGTGGCCAACGACAACGAGGCGGTGAAGACCGCGATCGGCGAGTTCGTCACCGCGTTCAACGAGCTGGCGGCCTACATCAAGGACCAGACCAAATACAACGCCGCGACCAAGACCGGCGGCCCGCTGCAGGGCGACCGTACGACGATCGGCCTGCAATGGCAGTTGCGCGGCGTGATCAACCAGGGCAGCAGCGCCTCCAGCGCCTGGAGCCGCCTGTCCGAGATCGGCATCACGATGAAGGAAGACGGCTCGCTGACCACGGCGACCTCCAAGCTGGACGATGCGCTGGCCAACCCGGAAGAGCTGCGCAAGCTGCTGTCCACCGACGGTGCCAACAGTGGCGCATCGGGCTTCATGGACCGTTTCAAGGACCTGGGCAAGGCCGTGCTGGGCGAAGACGGCAGCCTGGAAACGCTGCAAACCAGCCTGGAGTCGCACGTCAAGCGCAATGACGACCGGCAAGACCAGATGGAAGACCGGTTGACCCATACCGAGGCGCGTTTCCGCGCCCAGTACGAGGCGCTGGACACCTCGATGGCCAAGCTGAACGCCTTGTCGTCTTACGTGACGCAGCAGCTGGCGGCGCTGGGCTGACCCGCCGCCTGGTTCAKGCCTGAAGCAAGCGCCCTGCGGGGCGCTTTTTTCATTTGGATGTCAAGCAAATAGGCCCGGTTTTCTTGAGCCGATGAGTGGCGGAAAACCCCGTCCAGTTCGATGGCTTGGCCGGCCTCAAGCTGGGTGAAATGTGGGCCGATAAGCAAAGGGACGGTCACACAGATTTACCACCCAAGACACCATGTACAGCCCGCAACTTGCTTCGCCCTTCGGCCGCTCCGGCGGCATGAACAACGCCTACCGCCAGGTGGGTGTGGAGACCAGTGTCGAGGACGCATCGCCCCACAAGCTGATCAGCCTGCTGTTCGACGGCTACATGGAGTCGATCACCCAGGCCCGCGGCGCGATGCGCAACGGCGAGATCGAAAAGAAGGGCAAGGCCATCGGCCGCGCCGCGCGCATCGTCGAGGAAGGCCTGAAGGCCAGCCTGAACGTGGCCGAAGGCGGCCCGCTGGCGCGTGACCTGAATGCGCTGTACGCCTACCTGGCCCAGCGCCTGACGCTGGCCAATGTGCGCAACGACGAGGCCCTGCTGGACGAATGCGTCAGCCTCATGGAGCCGCTGCGCCAAGCCTGGCGCGAGATCGGCGGCCAGATCGCCAATTCAAACTGATTTCCTTCAATCGCTGTCATCGCCGAGAGTCGCCACCATGAGCCACACTTTGCTGAACTATTACGAAGCCATCGAGCGCGCCAGCGCTGACATGCTGGAAGCCGCCCGCACCGGCAATTGGGACGAGGTCGTCAAACTGGAAGGGGCCTGCGCCGTGCTGATTTCACAACTCAAGCATGCGGCGAAGGAAAAGAACCTGCAGGCCGAAGAATCGAAGACGAAGTCGCGCATCATGCAGCGTATCTTGCTGAACGACGCCGAGATCCGCCACCTGGCCGAGCCCTGGCTCGAGGACCTGGACAAGCTGATGCACGGCAAAACCAAGACTCTGCACTGAGCCCTCGCGCGCCATGTACTCCGACACCCAACCCGCCACGCTGGACGCTCTGGGGCAACCCGGGGCGGTTGAATCCTTCCGCGTCGGCGATCCGGTGGAGGTGAAGTCGCTGCTGAAGTCCTTGATGGACCGTGGCGTGACGATCAACTTGAACGGCTCCGACGGTTCGGCCTACTCGACCACGCTGTGGACCATCGATGGCGCCCAAGGCAAGATCGCCTTCACGGCTGACCTGATGGCACCGGCCGTGCACCGCCTGGTCGAAGCCGACGAAGCGGTTGCCGTGGGCTACCTCGACCAGATCAAGCTGCAGTTCGACGTGGCCGACCGCATGCTGGTGCATGGCCGACAGCATTGCGTGCTGCAAGCGGCGATGCCGCGTGAACTGTTCCGCTTCCAGCGCCGCAACGCATTTCGTGTGCGCACGCTGGAGCGCAGCGCGCCGACCGCGCGCTTTCGCCACCCGGCCATTCCCGACATGGTGCTCGAGCTGCGCGTGCTGGACGTGAGCGTGGGCGGCTGCGCGCTGTTCATGCCGTCGGACATGCCGATGGTCGAGCCGGGCGTGAACATCAATGATTGCGTGATCGAACTGGACGCCGGCACCCTGCTGCGCGGCACCCTGGTGGTGCACCACGTCACCTCGATCCAACCTCAGGCCCGCGGCGTGCGCCTGGGCTGCGAACTGCTGCACCTCGACTCCGAGGCCACCCGGATGCTGCAGCGCTACATCGACCAGACCCAGAAGCGCCGGCGGATGCTCAGCCTGGACTGACCCCCCGCGCCAATGCAAAAGGCCACCTCGCGGTGGCCTTTTGCATTGGCGCGGTGTTGCTACACCTGCATGTTCATGACATCGGTGTAGGCCTGGACGAAGCGGTTGCGCACCGTCAGCGCCGCCTGGAACCCGATCTGCGACTTCTGCATCGCGATCATCGTGTCTTCGAGGCTGACCGACGAGTTGCCGAGCTGGAATTCCTGCTGCAGGTGCTCGGCCGTCAGCTGCTGGTTGCTCACGGACTTCAGCGCGTCGGTCATCGCACTGGAAAAGCTGGCCTTGTCCACGCCCTCGCTGGCACGGGTCTTGGCCAGCGGCATGCCGTCTTTCGACAGGCCGGCGCGGGCGACGGCCTGGGAAAAGTCGAACGGTTTGAGTTTCATGTCCATCGCGGGCCTCTTTCTCGACCAACTCGGCAATCGCACTGACGCTGAGCTTGTTGGGACTGAATCGTAGTGGCTCACCTCGGCAGTGATGGTTGGAACTGAAGGGGGAATTTCGGGCTTCTCGCCGCTATCCGGCGAAGGGGCTTGCCAAACAATGGCCAGGTACGAAAGTTGAACAGGGCCTCCCTTGGCTCGCTCACGTTCCCCGAAAGAAAACCCCATGGACGCTACCGCCGCAGTGCCCGTTCCCCTGGTTCCCGCCGAGCCGCCCCATGGGCTGGTCGGGCGCCTGGTGGC
>NZ_JBFUGE010000299.1:0-7482 GCF_056403075.1 Ideonella sp. P3_A4
AAGGTGGCGAGATCCCGATGTTCTACGACTCGATGATCGCCAAGCTCATCGTGCACGGCAAGGATCGCAACGACGC
Organism: Ideonella sp. P3_A4; assembly: GCF_056403075.1. NCBI lineage: Bacteria > Pseudomonadati > Pseudomonadota > Betaproteobacteria > Burkholderiales > Sphaerotilaceae > Ideonella > Ideonella sp. P3_A4. The sequence goes on from NZ_JBFUGE010000299.1 coordinate 77, forward strand.
GATCCGCCGCATGCGCGAGGCGCTGAACGGTTTCGTGATCCGCGGCATCTCGAGCAACATCCCGTTCCAGGCGGCGCTGCTGGCGCACCCGAAATTCGTGGCGGGTGACTTCAACACCGGCTTCATCGCCGAGCACTACGGCCACGGCTTCCGGGCCGAGGACGTGCCGCACGACGATCCGCTGTTCCTGGTGGCACTGGCAGCCTTCGTGCGGCGCAGGGCGCAAGAGCGTGCGGCGGGCATCAGCGGGCAGTTGCCGGGCCACGGGGTCGAACATGCGCCGGAGCTGGTGGTCGTGGTGCTGGGCGAGCAAGGCCAGCACCAACACCATGCGGTGAAGGTGATCAACTTCGACGCTGCGGCGGGCGCGGCCGACGTGCATGTCGGCAGCCACCACTACGCGATCCAGAGCCACACCAAGCTGGGTGAAGTGCTGATGATCGGCCGCTGCAACGGCCAGCCGTTCTCGGCCCAGGTGGAGCGCGGTTCGGCCAAGCAGCCACTGGCGATGCGCGTGGCCCACAACGGCACGCAGATCGACACGCTGGTGCTGCTGCCGCGTGCGGCCGAGCTGCTGAAGCTGATGCCTTACAAGGCGCCACCGGACCTGAGCAAGTTCCTGCTGTCGCCGATGCCGGGCCTGCTGGTAGACGTGGCCGTGGCGCCGGGCCAGAAGGTGCTGGCCGGCGAGAAGCTGGCGGTGATCGAGGCGATGAAGATGGAGAACATCCTCGTCGCGGTGCAGGACGGCGTGGTGGGCGAGGTGCTGGCGAAGAAGGGCGAGAGCCTGACTGTCGATCAGCCCATCATTGCGTTTGCCTGAGGAGTGCTGTCATGAGCGACACCAAGCCCTTCAAGATCCTCGGCATCCAGCAGATCGCCATTGGCGGGCCGAGCAAGGACAAGCTCAAGGCCCTGTGGGTCGACATGCTCGGCCTGACGGTCAAGTCGACCTTCGTCAGCGAACGCGAGAACGTCGACGAGGATATCTGCGCGCTGGGCGAGGGCGTTCACGCGGTCGAGGTCGACCTGATGCAGCCGCTGGACCCGGAAAAGAAGCCGGCCGTGCACACGACGCCACTGAACCACGTGGGGCTGTGGGTCGACGATTTGGCCGTGGCGGTGGAGTGGATGGCGGCGAACGGGGTTCGCTTCGCGCCGGGTGGCATTCGCAAAGGGGCTGCGGGCCACGACATCTGCTTCATCCACCCCAAGAGCAACGACGAGTTTCCCTTGGGGGGAGAAGGTGTCCTGATCGAACTGGTGCAGGCGCCACCCGAGGTGGTGGCGGCGCTGCGGCCGGCCGGCTAAAGCGCCGGCGCGGCTGGATCAGGCTTCTGCCTTGGCCTTGCCGGCCTTGCCCTTGCCAGCCTTGTTCGGCGGCACTTCCTTCGGGGCCGGCTTCGCGGCGATGTAGGTCACCTTGCGGACGACCTTGGCTTCGGCGCCTTCGCCCTTGGTGACTTCGTTGACCTTGAAACGGCCCAGCATCGGCACGGTCAGGTCACCCTTCTCGACCGCGGTCACGTTTTCGCGGATGACCGTCAGCACGGCCTTGACGATTTGCTCGGCCTTCTTGTCGGCCATCTCGCCGATGATCTTGGCGTCTTTGGCGCGCACGGCCGCGATGATTTCAGAGGGCTTCAATTCAGTGACTCCTTCGGTGATGACAGGGGATGGCAGGCGACGATCGATGCTCGTGTGCTGCCATACGCAAAAGTTGGTCCAGCTCCGGCCGAGCAGGTGCCTGTGGCTTTCGGCCAGCGTCACATTGTCCTCGCCTTGGCCGACCAAACCGAGGTAGCAATAAGTAACTGGGCGCAATCGACCCGGCGATTTAGGGGGCAGCGCCCAGGTGCTTGGCCAGGAATGCCTCGACGCGGCGGTAGTAGTCGGCTTCGTCGGCCGGGATCGCGAAGCCGTGGCCCTCCAGCTCGTAGACCTTGTAATCGACATTGACGCCGGCCGCCTTGGCCGCCTTGACGAACTTCTCGGCGTGCTCGATCGGCACCCGGCGGTCCTTGGCACCCTGAGCCAGCAGCACCGGCACCTTGATCTCGCCTGCGCGCAGCAGCGGCGAAACGGACCGCATCCGTTCCTTGTCGGCTTCGGGATCGCCCAGCAGCAAGGGCAGGGAGTAGCGGCGCAACTGCTCGGTCAGGTCGCTGTCCCTGGCGTTGTAGCGAAGCTCGATGTCGGTGACGCCGGCAAAGCTGATCGCACAGCGGTAGACGCCTGGATGACGGATCGGTCCCATCAGTGCTGCGTAGCCGCCGTAGCTGGCGCCCATGATGCAAACGCGCTTGTCGTCGATCAGGCCTTGCTTGGCGGCCCATTGCACGGCGTCGGCCAGGTCATCCTGCATCGCCTGACCCTCCTGCTTGATGCCGGCGCTGAACAGCTTGTTGCCGTAGCCGGTGCTGCCTCGGAATTCGGGCTCGATGACGCGGTATCCACGCGAGGCCAGGAACTGCGCTTCCTCGTCCCAATCGAGGTTGGCGCCACGCACCCACGGGCCACCGTGAACCAGCACCACTGACGGCAGCTTGTCGGTCGGTTTCGTGCCCGCCGGGTGTGTGATGTAGACCGGCATCGACAGGCCGTCGCGCGCCGCGATGCGGTGGAAACTGCGCCGGCCCTGCGAGGCTTCGGGCAACCACGGCCGTTCGGCGCCGATCAACTCCAACTTGCGCTGCTGACGGTCGTACAGGTAGTACTCACCAGGCTGGGTGTCCGAGGTGGAATGGACGACGAAGTAGCGCGTTGTCGTGCAGCGGCCGCAGGTGATCTGGTTGTTGCGACCTGTCGGTAGCGAGGCGTCGAGCGACTTTTGTAGCGCGTCGATATCGTCATCGAACCAGTAGCTCTGCGGGCGATCGGTGACGAAGTGCAATCCAACCACCTGCCCAGCCTTCAGATCGTCTTCGAGCACGACGTCCAGATCGAAACCTTTGACCGTCACCAATGGTTGCGGGCTCAGTTGTCTCGATTTCAGATCGAAGGTGTACAGCGCGTCCTCGCCGCTCTGGCTCGCTGAAACGATCAAGCGATCGGTGCCCTCGAGGTAACTCGGCCAGAACCCTTTGCCATCTTGGTTCACTGTGTCCAGAATCATTTGCCAAGGCTTGCTTGGTGCTTCGCGCCAGTGCAACTGGCGACGACCGTTCCAACTTGTGCGCACCACGGCGGGTGCACCGTCAGGGCCGGGCAGCCAGCCATTGATATGTTCCAAGCCGGCAAGTTGCACGGGGCGCAGCAGGCCGGTGGCGGTGTTCAATCGCGCGATCGCCTGCCCGGTGGGTTCGCCCCGCCCGTCGAACTGGTTCTCATGGACCCAGACATCGTCACTGCCATCGTCGATCGTGCGGTCCCACTTCCATTGGTAGTCGAGCACGCGCGAGACGATGTGAGTCGCCTCCTTGACCTCGAAACCTCGCCAGGCAATCAGCTGGCGAGACTCTTTGCCGTCGTGGTTGACGGCAAAGGTGCCGGCGCCATAGGCGCGCACCACGACACCGTCGCTGAAGTCGACCGCTTCGTAGATCAAACGGTTGTCGTTGACCCAGGCGAATTTGCCGATGTCGGCGTTGCGAAAGGAGGCCACCACTCGTGGGGCCTGCGTCAGCGGAAGGTCCAGCACCGCCAACCGGGTTCTGCCTTCGGGCGAAGGCACAGTGAGCGCCAGGTGCTGGCCAGAGGGCGACAACTGCACATGGCCGATCGCCTCACGGCGGAAGAAGTCTTCGACACTGGGTGGTGCGGCCTGCGCTGTGGCGGTCAACCCCAACATGGCCCCGGTGCCCAGCAGGTATGCCGCTCGAATGGCGGTCTTGCGATCGATCATGGTTCTCCCTCGGTCAGCCTGCTATTTTCGCGGGCGTTGGCGGCCGAGGTACCCCGCAAATGTTGAATCTGACAGAAGCTTGTCAGCCTGCCGCGATGAAATTCACGCAGACACGCAGCAATAGGAGACCGGGATGACGAACTACGCCGATTTCTACCGCCGCTCGATCGATGACCGCGACGGCTTCTGGCGCGAGCAGGCGGCGCTGATCGACTGGCGGCGACCGTTCGACCAGGTCTGCGACTACAGCGACCCGCCGTTTGCGCGATGGTTCGTCGGCGGCACCACCAACCTGTGCCACAACGCGGTCGACCGACACCTGAAGGACCGCGCGAGCCAGAACGCGTTGATCTTCGTCTCCACCGAGACCAACCAGGAGCGCGTCTACAGCTACGCCGAGTTGCACGCCGAGGTGCAGCGCATGGCGGCGAGCCTGCTGGCACTGGGGGTGAAACCGGGCGACCGGGTGCTGGTCTACATGCCGATGATTCCGGAGGCGGCGTTCGCGATGCTGGCTTGCGCCCGCATCGGCGCGATCCACTCGGTGGTGTTCGGTGGCTTTGCGAGCGTCAGCCTGGCGGACCGCATCGACAACGCCGAGCCGGTGCTGGTGGTCAGCGCCGACGCCGGATCACGCGGCGGCAAGGTGGTGGCCTACAAGCCGCTGCTGGACGAGGCGATTTCGCTGGCTAAGCACAAGCCAGCCAAGGTGCTGATGATCGACCGCGGGCTCGCGCCGTTCAACAAGGTGGCCGGGCGCGACGAAGACTATGCCGACCTGCGCGAGCGGCATCGCGACGCCAATGTGCCTTGCGTCTGGCTGGAGTCCACGCACCCCAGCTACACGCTCTACACCTCGGGCACGACGGGCAAGCCCAAGGGCGTGCAGCGCGACACCGGCGGCTATGCGGTGGCGCTGGCGGCCAGCATGAAGCACATCTTCTGCGGCCAACCCGGTGAAACCTACTTCTCGACCAGCGACATCGGCTGGGTCGTCGGCCACAGCTACATCGTCTACGGCCCGCTGATCGCCGGCATGGCGACCATCATGTACGAGGGCCTTCCGATCCGGCCCGACGCCGCCATCTGGTGGAGCCTGGTCGAGAAGTACAAAGTAACGGCCATGTTCAGCGCACCCACTGCGGTGCGAGTGCTGAAGAAGCAAGACCCGGCGGCGCTGCGCAAGCACGACCTGTCATCGTTGCGTGCGTTGTTCCTGGCCGGCGAACCCCTGGACGAGCCGACCGCCACCTGGATTGCCGAGGCCCTGGGCAAGCCCATCATCGACAACTACTGGCAGACCGAGACCGGCTGGCCGATCCTGACGATCTGCAACGGCATCGAAAAAGCGCCGAGCAAGTTCGGCTCGCCGGGCAAGGCGGTCTACGGCTATGACGTGAAGCTGATCGACGAGTCAACCGGCCAGGAATTGACCGCGCCCAACCAGAAGGGCGTGGTCGCGATCGCCGGTCCGCTGCCGCCCGGTTGCATGCAGACGGTGTGGCGCGACGATGCACGCTTCGTCAAGACCTACTGGTCCAGCATCCCGGGCCAACAGCTGTATTCGACCTTCGACTGGGGCATCCGCGACGAGGACGGCTACTTCTTCATCCTCGGCCGCACCGACGACGTGATCAACGTGGCCGGCCACCGGCTGGGCACGCGTGAGATCGAAGAGAGCATCTCCAGCCACCCCAATGTGGCCGAGGTGGCGGTGGTCGGTGTGGCCGATCAACTCAAAGGGCAGGTCGCGATGGCCTTCGTCGTGCTGAAGGATGCGACCCGTGCCGCCTACGCGGCCGGGGCCTTGAAGCTCGAAGGCGAGATCATGAAGGTCGTCGATGACCAGCTCGGCGCTGTCGCTCGGCCGGCACGGGTGCGCTTCGTCTCGGTGTTGCCGAAGACGCGCTCGGGCAAGCTGCTGCGCCGCGCGATCCAGGCGGTGTGCGAAGGGCGAGACCCGGGCGACTTGACGACGATGGAAGACCCGGCGGCGCTGCAGCAGGTGAAAGACCTGATGACCACCTGAGGTGCATGGGCCCCGATGCCTCCCGGCTTGAGGGCCCATGCCGCGCTTAGGGAAGCGCGACGCTCAATTCACCCGAATCGGGATGTAGGTCGCGTTGTTCTCGGACACGGCGTCGGCCACCACGTGATTGATGTCCACGACCGTACCGACCCAGTAGTTCCAGCCGCTGACCAGGTCGCTTGGGATCGTCACCGTCCGCCGATAGGTCAGCACGTCACCGCGCGACAGCGTCATGCCGGTGTTCGTGCCGAGCCAGCGGTCGGCGGTCGAGATGTAGTCGTCGTTGGACAGATACCAGCCTGTGTCGACTGTCTGGGTGTCACGGCCATTGTTCTCGTAGGTGAACTCGACCTGGACCGTCTGGCCCTTGTTCACGCGGTAGCCGGTCTCCGTCCCGACGGTGACCGTCGGCAGCAAGTTGCCGAACGCGTCGTAGACGGCGGTCCGGGCATGGAATGAGTACTCGCCGCTGGCGTAGGCGTACTTCCAGTGCGAGACGCCGAGGTCCTGCCAGCTGTAGGACCAGGGGCCGTATAGATAGACAGCACCGTCGGCGGCGTCTTCACCCAGGTAGCCGTGCGCCCAGGAGCCATTGGCCCAGATGTGCTGGAAGTCGGCGCCCATCACGTTGTATTCGGTGTTCACGTGCAGCAGGCCCATCGCGTGGCCGAACTCGTGGATGCCGGTGCCTTGCAGTTGCCGGCGGCTGCCGCCGTAGTAGATGAGGCTGTACTTCGACTCGTCGGCCGTCCATTGGAAGGGCGCGTTGTAGTCGAAGATCACATCCGACTCGTCACGGTGCGAAACCACACCAAAGAACCAGTAGCAGGTGTTGTACGAGTAGGTGATGGCCGGTGCGCCAGCGAGGATGCCTGCGTCGGTGCTGCCCCAGGTTTCGTTCTGACCGTTGCCCAGTCCCAGACCGTCGGTGTCGGTGGTGGAGCTGAAGTAGAACGGCGTCGGATTCTGGTTGGTCAGGTTCAGGGTGCGCTGAATGCCGTTGCGCCAGTAGCCGTCGGGGAAGCTCACGGGACTGATGCGGACCAGCGGACTGTTGGTGGCCCACTTGACGGGCACGCCCATGCACGAGCCAACGTTGAAGGCGAAGGCGGGAGCGGCGCTGAGGCAGGCCAAGGCGGCCGCGGCCAGGGTCAATCTTGCTTTCATGACAGTGCTTTCGATGATTGGTTCAATGGAAGGACACATGCGACATCACTGCGTCTTGTGCTGCGTGATGTCCGAGGTCTCCTTCGGAATGGCGTTCGCCTTGGCGCGGACCTTCGGCGGTGTCATCGCTTGCGTGGAAGGCGCCGGGATGCGAGCCTGCGCGTCGGTGCTTTCGAAGGTCGCGTTGCCTTCGGTGCGGGCTACTGACAGGCCGGCGAGCTTCGACTCGAAGCTGTCCGCCGTCATCGTCCGCCCGAGCGCGGCCCGGTCCGGCGCCGCTTCCTGACCGGGGCCGTGTCCGCCACGATCCGCTGCGGAGCGGCCGCCGGCGATCGTCGACATCTCGACCATCGCCGGTGCATTCGC
>NZ_JBFUGE010000300.1:0-7473 GCF_056403075.1 Ideonella sp. P3_A4
TCAAGACCGTCGTGCCATCTGCAAGCAGGCTGGGACGCTTCTTGCATCCGCCGGCGCGAGCTTCAGTGCGCCCACCGGCTTGCCGGTCGCCATGGGTCGCCAATGGCCCGCTGTCGTGTACGGCGCGGTGACTGCGGCGTCGGCGCTGCGCCGTCAAGACCGTCGTGCCATCWGCAAGCAGGCTGGGACGCTTCTTGCATCCGCCGGCGCGAGCTTCAGTGCGCCCACCGGCTTGCCGGTCGCCATGGGTCGCCAATGGCCCGCTGTCGTGTACGGCGCGGTGACTGCGGCGTCGGCGCTGCGCCGGCCTCGGCGCTGAACTCGACGACGCTCACGGCCTGACAGGGGCATTCACGCTGCTCGGCAGCTTCATCGACGGTGGCATCTGGATCGCCGACGGCACGCTCCTCGTGATGGCGCGGAAGAAGCCCTGGGGTCGCGTGCTGGTGCGCCCGTTCGCATCTTGCGATGACCGACTGTGCGCTGCTGGTGCTGGCGTTGCACTGGGCACCCGCACGCGCGACGCCAAAGACCCTGGCGGTGCCGATTGGTGCATCCGACGCGCCTTCAGCCGCGTAATGGCTGCCAGCGACTGGCTGCACGAATTCTTCAAAAGGCTTCCCATGAACTCCTCGTCGACGCTCTACACATTGAAAGGCGTGACTTCGGCCGTCGCTCTGCTTGTCTTGCCGCTCGGCACGCAGGCACAGGCGACCAGCCCTGACGCCGCCGACCTTGAGCAGACGCAAGTGGCGGCCGCCAGCGCGCAGCGCGTCGAGGTGACCGGCCGGCACTACGACAACGCAGTGGGCACGTCCGACTCGGCGTCGCAAGGAACGATCCGCGCCGAGCTGTTGAAGAGCCGCCCCGCACTGCGGCCCGGTGAGGTGCTGGAGTTCGTGCCCGGTGTCATCGTCACTCAGCACTCGGGCGACGGCAAAGCGAACCAGTACTTCCTGCGTGGCTTCAACCTCGACCACGGAACCGACTTCGCGACCACCGTCGCCGGCATGCCGGTCAACATGCCCAGCCATGGTCACGGCCAGGGCTATTCGGACCTGAACTTCTTGATCCCCGAACTGGTCGACCGCATCGAATACCGCAAGGGGCCGTACTTCGCGACCCATGGCGATTTCGCCTCCGCCGGCGCAGCCGACATCCACTACGTGCAGACGCTGGCGCAGCCGTTTGCACAACTGACGCTGGGTGAGAACGGCTATCAGCGTGGCGTGGGCGGCGGCTCATTGACGCTCGGCTCCGGCCTGCGCTTGCTTGGCGTAACCGAATTAATGCGCAACGACGGGCCATGGACCGTGCCTGAAGGCTTGCGACGGGTCAACGCAGTTCTGGGCCTGAGCCGGGGCGACAAGGCGCAGGGCTTCAGCCTCGGCCTGATGGCCTACGACGCACGCTGGACCTCGACCGACCAGATCCCGCAGAGGCTGATCGACGAGGGCAGCTACAACGGCCAGCCCTTCGGCCGCTTCGATTCGCTCGACCCGACCGATGGCGGCCGAACCTCGCGCAGCAGCTTGAACGGGGAATGGCGCGGCCCGCTGTGGAGCGGCGATGCGCGCGTGTCCGCCTACGCGATGCACTACACGCTGGCGCTGTACTCCAACTTCACCTATGCGCTCGAACGGCCGGACACCGGCGACCAGTTCGCGCAGAAGGACAAGCGCAATGTCTACGGCCTGTCCGCCAGCCAGGCCTGGAGCCACAGCCTCGCCGGGCTCGACGCACGCACCGAGCTGGGACTGCAGATGCGCCATGACCGGGCCCGCGTCGGTCTGTACACCACTCAGGCGCGCCAGACCTTGGGCACCACGCGGCTCGACGACGTGGACGAGACCATGACCGGCCTGTACGCGCAGACCTCGCTGGCTTTCAGCGAGCACCTGCGCGGCGTGTTCGGCCTGCGCTGGGACCAGGGCGATTTCAAGGTCACTGGCCAGTCGTCGGCGCTGAACTCGGGCCATGCCCGCGCGGACCAGGTCTCGCCCAAGCTGGCCCTGGTGGCCGGGCCGTGGGCCAAGACCGAGATCTTTTTCAATGCCGGCCGCGGCTTCCACAGCAACGATGCGCGCGGCACCACCGACCCGGTCGCAGCGGTGCCTGGCTTGGTCAGCTCACGCGGTTGGGAGCTGGACCTGCGCACCGAAGCGCTGCCCGGCCTGCAAAGCTCGCTCGCGCTATGGAAGCTCGACTTCGACTCCGAATTGGTCTACGTGGGCGACGCCGGCGCCACTGAGGCCAGTGCCGGCAGTCGGCGCCGCGGCATCGAGTGGAATAACCGCTACACGCCCGACGCGCACTGGCTGTTGGACGCCGACTTCGCCTGGACGCACGGGCGCTTCACCAACGGTGACCGGATCCCGAACGCGGTCGACGCCGTGGCCTCGGTGGCGGCGACGCTGAAGGACCTCGGCCCCTGGTCGGCCAGCCTGCAGTGGCGCTACCTCGGCGCCGGCGCGTTGATCGAGGACAACTCGCAGCGTTCGCATCCCTCGTCGACCTTCAACCTGCGCGCCACGCGCCAATTGCGCGACTGGATCGGTTGGCCGGCCGAACTGACGCTGGACGTCTTCAACCTGCTGAACGCCAAGGTCAACGACATCCAGTACTACTACGAGTCGCAGCTGCCGGGCGAGGCAGAGCCAGTGGCCGGCCGGATCGTGCACCCGGCCGAGCCTCGCACGCTGAGGCTGACCCTGCGCGCGAACTTTTGAAGGCACCAGCGCCGCCGCGAACGAGGTCCGCGGCAAGTTTGGTCGTGCGGGCCCCGTCGAGATCCAGGCCATCGCACAGCTGCCATGCGACCTATCAGCGGCCCTACGCTCGGCACGTGCACTCACTCCCCGCCGCGCACACCCGTGTGAAGGACCACCGGGATCGAGTTTTGCCAAGCAGGGAAAGCCTATGTTTGGCGGTGTACAGACAGCGGCAGACCCCTGACGGGTCGTCCGTTGGCCTGTTCACTCTTGATCGATGTCCTAGCAGGAGAAATTCATGAGCCTTGGCACCATTTTGCTGATCGTGCTGGTCCTGTTGCTGGTCGGTGCGATACCGGCCTGGCCGCACAGCTCCTCTTGGGGCTACGGCCCGAGCGGCGCCCTGGGATTGGTCGTGCTGGTCGTTCTCGTGCTGTTGCTGACCGGCCGACTATGACCGGGGCGTGACCGACCGCGGCCGGTGTGTGCGTTGGCGCACCRACCCGGCAGACAAGTTGCGCTACAAATGAGCAGCACGACGAACCGCCCTGGCCGGCACTGCTGCTGCCGGCGCTCCCATCATGCCCTTGACATCTGACTCACGGCCTCTTGGCGGACGGTGCACGCTGACCACCGAATCGACAGGGAATGAGCACATGTCACTGGACAGCACGCGCCCCGCCGCCAGCCGCCCTCCCCACCTGGGTCTCGTCGAGGCGGTCAACAGCCGCGACAGCCTGCATGGCGACGTCGCCGACCTGCTGCATGCCATCGTCGAAAGCACCGCGCCTGGCAGCCACCAACCGGAATCGCGCGCCCTGGCCAAGCGCACCCACGCGTTGGCACTCGAATGTGCCGCTGCACTGAATCAGCTTCAAGCCACGCTGGCGCTCGAACGCGACGGCCAGCGCAGACTTGAGTACGAGCTGGGTGAAGCCCGCGCGGCGCTGGAACGAGCCCAGCAGGATTTCGAAGACAGCCAGGCCGGCGAATTGCACGCCCGCCACCTGTCATTGCACGACGAACTGACCGCGCTGCCGAACCGCCGGCACTGCCGCGAGCGGCTGGACGAAGCCCTGGCGCTGGCAGCCGCCCGCCGGACCTCGGCCGGGCTGCTGTACCTGGACCTGGACGGGTTCAAGGCGATCAACGACCGCTTCGGGCACGAGACAGGCGACGAGGTGTTGCGCATCGTGGCGGCCCGTCTTAGCCGCGCGGTGCGGGCCGGAGACATCATCTGCCGCCTGGGCGGCGACGAGTTCGTCTGCCTGCCGTCCGGCCCGCTGGGCGGCCCGCAGCTGGCCCACCTGGCCAGCAAGCTGTTCGACGCCGTGTCGGCACCGCTGGCCCTCAACGGCCGGCACCTCGAGGTTCGGCCCAGCATCGGCGTGGCCATCTTCCCCATGCACGCCGACAACACCGAAGCCCTGCTCAAGGCCGCCGATGCCGCGATGTACCGGGCCAAGCAACAACACATCGGCTTCGCGTTCGCCGAGCGCTCCAACGTGGTCGGACTGCGCTGATCGCGCAGCAACCTGGTGCCCTGTCCCGCAGCGAGCGGGGGGCTCACGTGATTGGAGAAGAACCTTGCCCGTTCCCCCGCGTCCGAACACCCGAGCCGGCGTCCATCAAAGCCACGAGGAATGTCCGGCCACCCGGGTCGGCGCTGAATGTGGCGTGGACGACGTGCGGATCACCCGTTCGCCGGGTCAACTGCAAGGAACAGGCCCGGGCCTCATGCCCCACGCTGACGCGCGCCAGCTGCAAGCGCAGCAAGTGGGCGCTCTCAGGCGTTAAGAAGCTGCACAGCGATTGGCCGACCAGCGCGTCGCACTCTGATTCCAGCAACGCAGCGCCAGGAAGATTGAGTTCGTGCAAGGCCCCGACCAGATCGACGGTGAAACAACCCACCGGCATCGCGTCGTAAAGCTGAATTTGCCTTTGCAGCGATGATTCCAGCTCGGCCCGCGAAGCGCGAAGCTCTTCCGCCTGCAACTCGACCTCGACCTGATGCACCTGCAACTCGTGAAGCAGCGCCAGTGCATCGGCCGCGGTCGACGGCGAAGAGGCCAGCTCGTGAAGTACACCGAAAGCCGCCGCGGCGCCTTCATGGACGCCGGCCGGGACGCGCCCGGTCAATTGCGAGACGGCCCGCGTACGAAGGTCCGTCGGGTTGCCTGATCTGCTGATTGAGTTCGGCACGGTAAGCGCCCTTTCCGGGCCGCTGGGTTGCTGCCCTTTTTCGACTCTACTCCTTGCGCAAGCGGGATTCGAGTTCCTTGGCGGTGGTGATGTCGACGAAGGTGATCACCGCGCCCTGGATCACGTTGGCCAGCGTGCGGTAGGGCATGATCCGCACCGAATACCACTGCCCGTCGTTGGTGGCGATCTCCTTTTCAGAGAAGGCCAGCGTGCGCAGCGTCTCTTTCGCGTCGGCGAACAGCTGCGGATAAACCAGCGTGGTGGCCAGATCGCTGAGCGGGCGGCCGACATCGCCTTCGCGCAGGTGGATCACCCGCGTGATCTGGTCGGTGAAGCGCCGAACGTTCAGGTCATTGTCGAGAAACAGCGTCGCGATGTCCGTGCTGTTGAGCAGGTTCTGCATGTCGCTCTGCGCTAGCGCGAGATCGTCCAGCTTGGACTGCAGCTCGTTGTTGATCGTCTGCAGCTCCTCGTTCATCGACTGCGCCTCCTCTTTCGAGGTGGTCAGCTCCTCGTTGGCCGACTGCAACTCTTCGTTGGTCGATTGCAGCTCTTCGTTCGAGGCCTGGAGCTCTTCCTGCGACGCATGCATCTCCTGGCGCAACGCGCGGATCTCCTCTTGCGCGCGGATCAACTCTTCGCCAATCACGGGGTCGATCGCCCCGGCCGCGCGCTTTCGGCGCCCGCGCGCCGCTGGCGCAACGACGTCGCGAAACACGATCATCGCCATGCTGTCGAGCGCCTTGGGCTCCTGGATGCCCTGCACGGTGATGTCCACCATCGCCTCTTCTGCCTCGTCGAGCCTGAGGCCGCGCAGTTCGACGGTCTTCTTCTCGAGCAAGGCGGTCCGCAAGGCCACCGCCAGTTGCGCGCGGATGCCCGGCCGCGCCATGACGTGAATGTTCCAGTTGGCCTTGCCCGCCGCGGGCTCCAGGTACTTGCCGGTACGCCCGCTGATGTAGATGACGTCGCCGCCTTCGTTGACCAGCACGGCCGGTGGCGAGAACGCATTCAGCAGCACTTGGTCGGCAAGTGACTGCAGGTTGGCGGGGGCTGCGCTTGTTGGGGACACGTTCGATTCCTGCGCCTTCGTTGGCGGCGGTGAGCGGCGATGGATGGGGAAGTGCACCGTGCCGGCACCCGCGCCATTGTCGCTTCGCCAGTACGTGCGCGATTTCGGCAGCACCGAGGCGAACATGGACTGCGCGCGCCCAACTGTCTCGGATCCGCCCAGTAACAACACGCCGCCTGGCGTCAGGCTGTAGTGGAACAGCGGCACCAGCCGCTGCTGCAGCGACGCGCTGAAGTAAATCATCAGGTTGCGGCACGACAAGACGTCCAGCCGTGTGAACGGCGGATCGAGGATCACGTCGTGCTGCGCGAACAGCACCATCTCGCGCAGGCCCTTGTCGACCAGGTAGTCGCCTGCATGCGCGCTGAAGAAGCGCGCCAGCCGTTCGGGCGACACGTCATGCGTGATCGACGCGGGATAGACGCCCTTGCGAGCCGCCGCGATGGCGTCTGCGCTGAGGTCGGTGGCAAAGATCTGCAGGCCGGTGGCCGCGTATTCGGGCTTGGTGCCAGCCACCTCCTTGAACACCATCGCCAGCGAATAGGCTTCTTCGCCGGTCGAGCAGCCCACCACCCAGGCCCTCAGCTGGCGCCCTTCCCCGGCGTGGCGAGCCAACACGACGGGCAAGACCTTGTCCTTCAGCTCCTGCCAGACGGACGCGTCGCGGAAGAACGAGGTCACGCCAATCAGCATTTCCTTGAACAGCAGGTCCAGCTCCTGCGGGTTCTCGCGCAGGAACGCCTCGTAAGCGGGCATCGTGTCCAGGCCGTGCACGGCCATGCGGCGTTCGATGCGCCGAACCTGGGTGCTCGACTTGTACAAGCTCAAGTCACGCTTGCTGCGCTGGTGCAGCAGTTCCAGGATCGCGCTCAAAGTCGAATGGTCGCGCCCGGCGTCGTCCGGGGGCGGTGCCACCGCCGCAGACGAGGCCGGACCCACTACGCTCAGGATGCGCCCGGGCAGTTCGTCGGGCGGCGCGACGATGTCCACGCAACCGGCAGCGATGGCGCTCTTGGGCATCGAATCGAACTGTGCCGATTCGGGCTGCTGCGCCAGCGTCAACCCGCCTTGCGTCTTGATCGCTTGCAGGCCCATCAGCCCGTCCGAGCCCATGCCGGACAGCACCACGCCAACGGCCCGTTCGCCCTGGTCCCGCGCGAGCGAGGCAAACAACACATCGATCGGCAGCCGCATGCCCCGCGGCTGCATCGACTCGGCCAGATGCAGCATGCCGCTGACCACCGTGAGTTCGGCGTTGGGCGGGATCACATAGACCCGGTCGGGCTCGACCCGCTGCGACTGGGTCGCCTCGCGCACCGGCATCGCCGTCGACCGCTGCAGCAACTCGCCCAGCATCGCCTTGTGCGTCGGGTCCATGTGCTGCACGACGATGTACGCCAGCCCGCTGTTGGCCGGCACATGGGCGAGAAACTGCTCCAGCGGCTCCAGACCGCCGGCCGACGCGCCGAGCCCGACGACGCGTATGGG
>NZ_JBFUGE010000301.1:0-7406 GCF_056403075.1 Ideonella sp. P3_A4
AGCCACAGCTGCGCGCGATGCCCGATTTCGCGGACCTGGCCGAGATGGTCGGTCCGTCGGTCGTCAACATCCGCACGACCGAGAAGGCCAAGAACGTCGGACGGGGTGGGGGTCAGGTGGATCCCAACCTCGAAGAGTTCTTCCGCCGCTTCGGCATCCCGATGCCGAACAACCGGAACCCGCGTGGCAACAACGACGACGATGACGACGTCCCGCAGCGGCGCGGTGTCGGCTCAGGCTTCATCCTCAGCGCCGACGGCTTCGTGATGACCAATGCGCACGTGGTGGACGGCGCCGACGAGTTGATCGTCACGCTGACCGACAAGCGCGAGTTCAAGGCCAAGGTGATCGGTGCCGACACCCGCACCGACGTGGCGGTCGTGAAGATCGACGCGACCGGCCTGCCGGCCGTCAAGATCGGCGACGTCAACAAGCTGCGTGTCGGCGAATGGGTGATGGCGATCGGCTCGCCGTTCAACCTGGAGAACACGGTGACCGCCGGCATCGTCAGCGCGAAGCAGCGTGACACCGGCGACTACGTGCCGCTGCTGCAGACCGATGTGGCTGTGAACCCCGGCAATTCGGGTGGTCCACTGCTGAACCTGCGTGGCGAGGTGGTCGGCATCAACTCGCAGATCTACAGCCCGTCGGGGGCTTATGCGGGCATCTCGTTCGCGATTCCCATCGACGAGGCCATTCGCGTGGCAGATCAGCTGCGTGCCGGCGGCCGCGTGGTCCGTGGTCGCATTGGTGTGCGCATCGGGCCGGTCACCAAGGAAGTGGCCGAATCGATTGGCCTGGGCAAGGCGATCGGCGCGATGGTGCAGGGCGTCGAACCGGGCACGCCGGCCGAAAAGGCAGGCATCGAAGCCGGCGACATCCTAGTCAAGGTGGATGGCCGTCAGGTTGAGAAGTCGGTCGATCTGCAGCGCATGATCGGCAGCATCAAGCCGGGCACCAAGGCCACGCTGCAGATCTTCCGTCGCGGCAGCTACAAGGACGTCTCGCTGACCGTGGCTGAACTCGAAGCCGACGGCGCCAAGCCGCGCGCGCCGACGCCTGCCGAGTCGCAGTCTTCATCGGCGGCCAAGGCTCACCTGGGCTTGACCGTTATCGAGTTGACTGACGCGCAGAAGAAGGAACTGAAGGTGCGCGGTGGCRTGCGGGTTGAGACCGCCGACGGTGCGGCGGCCCGCGCAGGCATTCGCGAGGGCGACGTGATCCTGTCGATCGACAACACCGAGCTGTTGGATGTCAAACAGTTCGGCACCGTGGTCGCCAAACTCGACAAGAACAAGCCGGTCACGCTGCTGGTCCGGCGCGGCGAGTGGGTCAACTACATCGTGATCCGCCCGGCACGCTGAGGCCTTCCAAGAGCCTGAAAGAGACCCGCTGCCCGACTGGGATGGCGGGTCTTTTCACGTGGTGGGAGTGTACGAAAACGGTGGAATTGGCACGCCGATTGCATTGCGTCGCGCCGCGACGACGCTAAAGTTTGTGTGCGCTCACAAACATCTCTGGATGACGCAGGATTGACGCTGCGAACAGATACAATGCGGCCTGCAGCGCCATGGTTTAGTGAGCGCTTTGGCGTGTTCAGGGGACGCCAAAACTGTCCCCAGGGTATACACACGGCGCTGTTGATAAACTGTGGATAGATTTTGCTGTTGGCACCCTGCAACGGGCGCCAACCCAATAAATACGCGGCTTGCAGCGGGGGGCTTTTGGCTACAATGAAAGCCCAACAAGCAGTTGCCATACGTTTTGTTGGAAGGCGCGTCTCCACTTTGGACGTGCCTTTTTTTTAGCCTCTTCGAACACTTCGATACGGGCCGTCGGCCCTTCACATCGCGGCGCGATGTGAGCTCGCGCTGAAACGGCCGCGCCGTTTTGTCTCCTGCACGAGCGACGTTCTCCAAGTCTCATGGACCACATCCGCAACTTCTCCATCATTGCCCACATCGACCACGGCAAGAGCACGCTGGCCGATCGGATCATTCAGCGTTGCGGTGGCTTGAGTGATCGCGAGATGGAGGCTCAAGTGCTCGACTCGATGGACATCGAGCGCGAGCGCGGCATCACGATCAAGGCACAGACCGCAGCGCTGCAGTACACCGCGCAGAACGGCCAGGTCTACAACCTGAACCTGATCGACACGCCGGGGCACGTCGACTTCTCTTATGAAGTCAGCCGCTCGCTGTCAGCTTGCGAAGGTGCGCTGCTGGTCGTTGATGCCAGCCAGGGCGTCGAAGCGCAGACGGTGGCCAACTGCTACACCGCGATCGAGCTCGGCGTCGAGGTGGTGCCGGTGCTCAACAAGATGGATCTGCCGCAGGCCGACCCTGAGCGCGCCAAGGAAGAGATCGAGGACGTGATCGGCATCGATGCCACGCACGCCATCCCCTGCTCGGCCAAGACGGGGCTGGGCATCGACGACATCCTCGAAGCCGTGATCGCCCGCATGCCGGCACCGCGCGGCAACCCGGACGGCCCGCCACGCGCGATGATCATCGACAGCTGGTTCGACAACTATGTTGGCGTCGTGATGCTGGTGCGGGTGGTCGACGGCGAGCTGCGCAAGGCTGACCGCATCCGCATGATGGCCACCAACACGGTCTACCCGATCGAGCACTTGGGCGTGTTCACGCCCAAGAGCGAGAACCGTGAGCAACTGCGGGCCGGGGAGGTGGGTTTCATCATCGCCGGCATCAAGGAGCTGCAGGCCGCCAAGGTCGGTGACACRCTGACGCTGGAAAAGAAGCTGCCGAACAACGCCGGCCCGGCGACCGAAGCGCTGCCCGGCTTCAAGGAGATCCAGCCGCAGGTCTTTGCCGGCCTGTACCCGACGGAAGCCAGCGAGTACGACTCGCTGCGCGATGCGCTGGAGAAGCTCAAGCTCAACGACAGTTCGCTGCGCTACGAGCCTGAAGTCAGCCAGGCGTTGGGCTTCGGCTTTCGCTGTGGTTTCCTCGGCTTGCTGCACATGGAGATCGTGCAGGAGCGGCTGGAACGTGAGTTCGACCAGGACCTGATCACGACGGCTCCTAGTGTGGTCTACGAGGTCGAGTTGGGCGACGGCGAGGTGATCGAGGTCGAGAACCCGGCCAAGATGCCGGACCCGGGCCGCATCCGCGAAATCCGCGAGCCGATCGTCAGGGTGCACCTGTACATGCCGCAGGACTATGTCGGCGCCGTCATGACGCTGGCCAACCAGAAGCGCGGCCAGCAGCTGAACATGGCCTACCACGGCCGCCAGGTCATGCTGACCTACGACATGCCGCTGGCCGAGATCGTGCTGGACTTCTTCGACAAGCTGAAGAGCGTGTCGCGCGGCTATGCGTCGATGGACTACGAGTTCAAGGAATACCGCGCGGCCGATGTCGTGAAGGTCGACCTGCTGATCAACGGCGACCGGGTCGATGCGTTGTCGATCATCGTGCACCGGGTGCAAAGCCAGTACCGCGGCCGTGCCGTGGCGGCCAAGATGCGCGAGCAGATCCCGCGCCAGATGTACGACGTGGCGATCCAGGCGGCCATCGGCGCCAACATCATCGCGCGCGAGAACATCAAGGCGCTTCGCAAGAACGTCCTGGCAAAATGCTACGGCGGCGACATCACCCGCAAGAAGAAGCTGCTCGAGAAGCAGAAGGCCGGCAAGAAGCGCATGAAGCAGATCGGTACCGTCGAGGTGCCGCAGGAGGCCTTCCTGGCCATTCTGCAAGTCGACGACTGACGACAAGAATCAACCACACGCCAAGCATCCATCCATGAGCTACCTCACCGCCGCGTTGTACGGCGCCCTGATCGTTTACCTTGGCGGCTGGTACATGGACAAATGGGTGGGCAACTTCTCGCTGCTGCTGTTCATCCTGTCGGTCGTGACCTTCTTCTACTGGCTGGCCGAGCGCTTCCACTTCCGCCCCAAACGCGAAGCCGCCGCGCAGAACCTGGAAAAGCAGGACGCCGCGCGCCGTGCCGAGCTGGCCAGCAAAGGCATCAAGCAGGTCGATGGGAACGTTGACGAAGCCCGTGGCCGGCTGCTGATGCAGCCCTGGTGGCTGGATTGGACGGCTGGCCTGTTCCCGGTGATCATCGTCGTCTTCCTGCTGCGCTCGTTCCTGTTCGAGCCGTTCAAGATCCCGTCCGGCTCGATGATCCCGACGCTGGAAGTCGGCGACCTGATCCTGGTCAACAAGTATCACTACGGCATCCGCCTGCCGGTGATCAACACCAAGATCATCCCGAACCACACGCCGGCACGCGGCGACGTGGTCGTGTTCCACTACCCGGTCGATCCGCGTATCGACTACATCAAGCGGGTGGTTGGCCTGCCGGGCGACGAGATCAGCTACGGCAACCATGAGCTGAAGATCAACGGCCAGGTGGTCGCCAACACGCCCCAAGGCGACGGTTACGACGACGAGCGCATGCGCTACATGAACCTGCTGCGCGAGAAGCTGGGTGACATGGAACACCGCATCCAGCACGAAAAAGGCCCGGGCCAGCCGTTCGGTCCGATCACCGTCTTCCCGCACCGCGAAGCCTGCAGCTACAGCGCCGAAGGCGTGACCTGCAAGGTGCCCGCTGGCCACTACTTCGTGATGGGCGACAACCGTGACAATTCCCAGGATTCGCGTTATTGGGGCTTTGTGCCCGACGAGAATCTGGTCGGCCGGGCCTTCTTCATCTGGATGAATTTCGGTAACCTCGGACGGTTCGGTGCCTTCCATTGAACCGGCCTATCAAAGCGGAGTACCTCGCGCCATGAGTCCCACTTTTGCTCGCCGCCAGCTTGGCTTGAGCCTGTTCGGCATGCTGTTCTGGGCCGTCGTCATCGGAGGTGGCGCCCTGGTGCTGATGAAGGTCTACCCGTCGGTGCAGAAGTACCTGACGACGCGTGGGACCGTGGACCGGGTGATGCGCAGCGAACCGCGGCCGAACACGGTACCGGCCATCCGCTCGGCCTTCAATCGCCAGCGTGACATCGAATACACCAATGACATGATCAAGGGCGAGGACCTTGAGATCGAAGCTGCTGGAGATGGCTTTCGCGTGGGCTTTGCCTACGATGACGAAGTCGAACTCATAGCCCCGGTTTTCCTGCTGATCAAGTACCGGTACACCGCGCCTGCCCGGTGAACCTCACGGCCTCTCCACTGTGGCCGTCACCCCCTTGCCGATGGACACCCGACACGACGCGCTGCAGCAGCGCTTGGACCACCGCTTCCGCCGCCCGGACCTGCTGCTGCGCGCGCTGACCCACCGCAGCTTCGGCGCTGAGCACAACGAGCGGCTCGAGTTCCTGGGCGATGCGGTGCTGAACCTGGCCGTCTCGCGCCTGTTGTTCGACCGCTTCGGCGGCTCCGACGAAGGCGACATGACGCGGGTGCGGGCGCACTTGGTGCGCGAAGACTCACTGCACAAGCTGGCGCTGGCCTTGCGTTTGCCTGAGGTGCTGCGCCTGTCCGAGGGAGAAGCCCGCGGTGGCGGAGCGCAGCGTGCATCGATCCTGGCCGACGCGATGGAGGCTGTGATCGGTGCCGTCTACATCGACGGCGGCGACGAGGCTGCGCACGCGCTGGTCACGCGGCTGTTCGGCGAAATCATCGCCAGCACCAGTGTTGACAGCTGGCGCAAGGACGCGAAGACCGAGCTGCAGGAGTGGCTGCAGGCACGTCGCCACGCGGTGCCGGCCTACCGCATCGTCGCCACCCGTGGTCAAGCCCACGCGCAGACCTTCGAGGTCGAGGCCAGCGTGCCGGCGCTGGAACGCAGTGCCCGCGGCGAGGGCAAGTCTCGTCGTGCCGCCGAGCAAGAGGCCGCGCAGGCCTTGCTCGACCAATTGCTGCGCGCCGAAGGCGGCCGCGGCTGACACCCAGGCCCGAAGCCGGCTGCGCGCCGGCCGCAGCCGCAGCACAATCATCCCTGTGGAACCCACCGCCCCCCCGTCTTCTGATGCCGGCGCCGCTGCCGGCCCGTCACAACGCTGCGGCCTGATCGCCATCGTCGGCCGGCCCAACGTCGGCAAGTCGACGCTGATGAACGCCCTGGTCGGCCAGAAGATCAGCATCACCTCGAACAAGGCGCAGACCACGCGCCACCGCATCACCGGGGTGCGTACGGTTGACGAAGCGCAGTTCATCTTCGTCGACACGCCCGGCTTCCAGACCCGTCACGCCGCTGCGCTGAACCGTTCGCTGAACCGCGCAGTCGTTGGCACGCTCTCCGATGTCGACCTGGTGCTGTTCCTGGTCGAGGCCGGTCGCTTCGGCATCGACGACGCCAAGGTGCTGAGCCTGTTGCAGGGCGAAGGCCTGAAGCACAAGCCGGTCGTGCTGGTGGCCAACAAGCTCGATGCGGTGAACCGCCGCTCTGACCTGTTGCCGTGGCTGAAGACCATGCAGGACCGGCATACCTTCGCTGAGTACGTACCAATGTCGGCCCACAAGATGGCCGATGTCGATCGCCTGTTCGGCATCTTGAAGCCCTACCTGCCCGAGCAGCTCTGGTACTACGACCAGGAGATGCTGACCGACCGCAGCGAGAAGTTCCTCGCCAGCGAAATCATCCGCGAGAAACTCTTCCGCCTGACAGGCGACGAGCTGCCCTACACCTCAACTGTTGTGATCGACAAGTGGGAAGAAGAGGGCAACCTGCGCCGCATTGCCGCGTCCATCGTCGTCGAGCGCGATGCCCACAAGGGCATGATCATCGGCGACAAGGGCGAGCGGCTGAAACGCATCGGCAGCGAGGCG
This sequence comes from Ideonella sp. P3_A4, assembly GCF_056403075.1. Taxonomy (NCBI): domain Bacteria; kingdom Pseudomonadati; phylum Pseudomonadota; class Betaproteobacteria; order Burkholderiales; family Sphaerotilaceae; genus Ideonella; species Ideonella sp. P3_A4. The sequence continues at coordinate 6,756 of NZ_JBFUGE010000301.1, forward strand.
CGGCAAGAGCTGGAGCGCCTGATGGAAGCCAAGGTCTTCCTCGAGCTGTGGGTCAAGGTGCGCTCAGGCTGGGCCGACAGCGAAGAGCACCTGCGCACCTACGGCTACGAGTAAGGCGCCGCTCGCGTGGCCCGTGCCGCTTCGGCCAGCGCAGCCTATGTGCTGCACCGCTACGACTGGAGCGAGACCAGCCTGATCCTGGACCTGTTCACGCGCGACCAGGGCCGGCTCACCGTGGTGGCCAAGGGCGCCAAGCGGCCCTATTCACAGCTGCGCCCAGCGCTGTTGCCCTTCCAGCGCCTGCATGTGTCGGTCAGCCGCCCATCGCGTGACGAGACGGTCGACATCGTGACACTACGCAGCGCCGAGTGGGCCGGTGGCGGCCCGATGTTGGGTGGCGCAGCGCTGTTCTCGGGCTTCTACCTGAACGAGCTGTTGATGAAGCTGCTCGCTCGCAACGACCCGCACGCGCTGCTGTTCGACGCCTACGCCGCAACGATGCCAGCGCTGGCCGCAGCCGACGACACGCTGACGCCGGCCGCGCTGCGGGCTTTCGAGCTGGTGCTGCTGCGCGAGATCGGCCTGTTGCCGCAGCTGGACCAGTACACCGCCACGCTGCGGCCGGTGGGCGCGCGCGACGCATGCTTGCTG